>NZ_JBGGKS010000022.1:0-101016 GCF_041287095.1 Mycobacterium sp. pUA109
TGCGGCACGAGCGGGCATCCCCTACGACTGGATCGAGGCCGCGCAGCGGTCCCCGGTCTACGAGCTGGCGGTGCGCCACCAGGTCGCGTTGCCGCTGCATCCGGAATACCGCACCCTGCCGATGGTCTGGTACATCCCGCCGCTCTCGCCGGTAGCCGATGTGGTCCATGCGGCCGGCTACGACGCGGACAACCCGGACAACGTGTTCGCCACGATCGACTCCCTGCGCATCCCCATCGACTACCTGGCCAATTTGTTCACCGCCGGGGACGCCGAGGTCATCCGCACCGTGTTACGCAAATTGACCGCGGTGCGCACCATTCAGCGTGCGGCCCAACTCGGCCTGGCCATCGACGACGGCTTGCCCGCGTCGGTGGGTGCCACCGCCGACGACCTCGACGACCTGTACCGGTTGTTGGCCATCGCCAAATACGAAGAGCGCTACGTTATTCCGCCGGCGCACACCGAGGAGGCGGGCCGGCTGATGGGCCAGCATGAGCAGCTGTTCTGCAGCCTCGACACCGACGGCGGCCCGGGGATGGGCGGTATGGGGCCACCCGGACCGCACGGCATCGGGTCCTACCGGCCGGGCGGCCCGTCGACCGCATCGACGGCACCCCAGCCCGCCGCCGGCCGAAGCCCCTTCAATCTGCTCAACTGGAACGGAAAAGACCGGGCTCCGGGGATGTTTCCGGAAGCGGGTCCGGCGTGAACCGCGCCGGCGACGATGCAGAGCGCAGCGATGAGGAGGAGCGGCGCCGATGAACCGCGCCGGCGACGATGCAGAGCGCAGCGATGAGGAGGAGCGGCGCCGATGAACACCGCGACCGCCAAGCTGGCGTCGGTGCTGCTGCAGTACCCCACCGCGGCCCTGTTCGACGGGCTGGACGAACTCGACGCGTACGCGGCCACCACGGGCCCCAAATCCGCGCGGGACTCGTTCGGCCGCTTCCTGGGCTGGTTGCACGTCACACCGCCGGATCAGGTCGCACAACACTATGTCGAGACGTTCGATCTGCGCCGCCGCTGCGCGCTGTATCTGACCTACTACCGCTACGGCGACACCCGCAAGCGGGGCATGGCGATGGTGACCATCAAGGCGGCCTACCGAGATGCCGGCTTCGTCCCGCGCGACGACGAACTGCCCGACTACCTGCCGATGGTGCTGGATTTCGCGGCCCTGTGCCCGCGCGGCCAGCGGCTGCTGACCGGGCACCGGCCCGACCTCGAGCTGCTGCGCCGCGGCCTGGTGAAGACCGAGTCGCCCTACGCCGACGTCGTCGCCGCGGTGATCGCCAGCCTGCCCAAACTCGGCAAATATGAGCTCAATCAGGTTCGCGCCGCCTGGGCAGCTGGCCCACCGCAGGAAGAGGTCGGGTTGGAGCCGTTCGCTCCGCCCGAATATCTGGCCGGATACCGCGCCGGGAACGGAGGCGACCAATGCCCCACATAACCACCTGGCACCTGTGGTGGTGGGTGATCCTGCCCTATATCGCGATCGTCGTGTTCGTGGTGGGCCACATCTGGCGGTGGCGCTACGACCAATTCGGCTGGACCAGCCGGTCCACCCAGCTGCAGGAACAACGGCTGCTCAAATGGGGCGCCCCGCTGTTTCACTACTCGGCGCTCGCCGCGATCGCCGGCCACGCCATGGGCATCCTGATCCCGAAAGCCGTCACCGACTGGCTCGGTATCCACGAGACCTTCTATCAGGACGTTTCCGCGGTCGCCGGGTCGGCGGCGGCGATCGGGGTGCTGATCGGCGGCGCCCTGTTGACCATTCGGCGCACCGCGGTGCCCCGGGTGCGGGCCACCACCAGCGCCGTGGACTACCTGGCGCTGATCCTGCTCGGCATCATCGTGATTCTCGGCATCTACCTGACGCTGGGGATTCAGGACACCTCGCATTACGAGTACCGCGAGACCGTCGGGGTGTGGTTCCGCAGCCTGTTCGCGTTGCATCCCAACGTCCAGGCGATGGTGGGCGCCCCGCTGATGTATCAGGTGCATGCGGTGGCGGCGTGGGCGATCTTCATCGTGTGGCCGTTCAGCCGTCTGGTCCACGCCTGGAGTTATCCGCTGTGGTATCTGTGGCGGCCCTACATCGTCGTGCGCAGCCGGGTGGCCAAACAGCCCCAAGAGCCGGGCACCGGCGGGCACAAGTGGCGCAAGATCGGGGTCCCCTACTGAGGCGGGGCTACGTGTCGAGGCTGGGCGCCGCGCGGCAGGCCGCCAGATAGTCGGCGAAACGCCAGGTGGACAAGAACTTTTGGGCTGCCTTCATTCCCCGCTGGTAGAGCACCTCGCGTTGTGCGGCGGTGATGTCGAAGTCGATCGCGCTGATCTCCTCGGCGGGCACGAAGATGGTGCGCCGCACCGTGCACGGGTCATCGAGGTAGGCGGTGTCCTGATTGCTCACCAGCGTTTCCAGGGCGGCGAAGCCGACGCCGAATGGCCCGTGCACCGGGTGCGTGGGCGGGATGCCGGGACGGGCCGATAACCGGATGCCGAACGTGGGCCACTGCGGCTCGGCGTCCGCCCGGTCGAACAACTGGACCGGGAAGTTCGACAGCAGGCCACCGTCCACCCAGGTCGCCCCGCGCACCCGCACCGGCTCGAACACGAACGGGATCGCCGAGGAGGCGCGGACCGCGCGGGCCACGGCGAAGTCGTCCGGATCGATGCCGTAGTTGTCGAGATCCCAGGGGATCCGGACCAGCCGCCGCCGGGACAGGTCGCTAGCCGTGACGACCAGCGACCAGGCGTATTGGGCGGGCTGCTCACCGGTGCGCAGGTCGCCGAACGTGCGCACCCCCAGGTCGCCGAGCAGTCCGGTCAGCAGCTTCTCCAGGTAGTCGCCGCGGTAGAGGCCATCGGAGACCAGCAGCGACAGCACCCCGCCGACCAGCGGCACCCGCCCGATCACGCTGGGATCGGCGAACTTTCGGTAGTCGATGCTGCGCATGATCTCCTCGAGCCGGGTCAGCGGCTCGCCGGCACGCTGCAGCGCCGCGGTCAGCGAGGCGACGACCGCGCCCGCGCTGGAGCCCGCGATGCGGGGAAACCGGTAGCCGTGCGCCGCCAGCGCCTCGATGGCCCCGACCAGCCCGATGCCGCGCACCCCGCCGCCCTCACACACCAGATCGGCCGGTGCGGTGTCCATAACGCCAGCATAGGCGGCTGCGACCGGCGGACCCGGAAGTTTGAATCTCGGCGAGTTTAATCCCCGCTCGGTCCGTCGCTACGACCCGCGGTTGAGCGGAAAGCGGTCCCGCAGCGCCGCCTGCAGGCGCCGCGCTTCGGCGATGCGGTCCCGCAGTTCGGCGGGTACCGCGGCGCCGGGATCACGGCGACTGCTGCGGCGCGCCTCGGCCGCCCTCGCGAGCTCCTCCAATTCGGCGATCTCGCTTTGCAGCAGCTCGTCAAAGAGTTTTGCCTGGGCGGCATCGGCGGCGATGACCGGGCGGGCGGCGGCGTCGGGCACCACCCCGAGGCGACGGGCCGCGGTGCTGGTCGACGGTAGGTCGCGCTCGCGGGGTCGGGCACCGGGGAGCGGGTAGGTCACCGCCCCGCCTTTGCGAGCTGCACCGTTAGCGGCTGTCGACACGATGTCATCTTCGCCGAGGATCGGCGGTCTCGCCACTCGAACCGTTCATCGGCAGGCCGCGATGCCGACAGGTCATCGTCACGCGCGCGTTACCCGAACCGCTGGCGCTCAGTGCACCCGTTGCCCGTCGACGCGGAAGAAATGCAGGTGGTCCGGTTCGGGGTGCAGGCGGATCCTGCTGCCGCGCTGGGCGGGATTGCGCCCGTCGACCCGGGCGACCACGGCGGGGCCATCCGCGGTGTCGGTGGCGAGGACGCGGCCATATATGTAGGCGTCGGCGCCGAGCTCTTCCACCAGGTCGATCTCGACCTCGACACCGACCGCACCCACCGCGAAGTGTTCGGGGCGGATCCCGACCACGATCTCGGTGGCCGAATCGGCGATCTCGCGGGCCACCGGAATCGCCCAGTCGCCCAGCGTCACCGCGCCGTCGCTGACTGCAAGGGTGAACAGGTTCATCGCCGGCGACCCGATGAACCCGGCCACGAACATGTTGGCGGGGTTGCGGTAGAGGGCGCGGGGCGTCGCGCACTGCTGCAGCACCCCGTCACGCAGCACGGCCACTCGGTCCCCCATCGTCATCGCCTCCACCTGGTCGTGGGTGACGTAAACGGTGGTGGTGCCCAGCCGACGCTGCAGACCCGCGATCTGGTTGCGGGTCTGCACCCGCAACTTGGCGTCCAGGTTCGACAGCGGCTCGTCCATCAGGAACACCTGCGGGCGCCGCACGATCGCCCGGCCCATCGCCACCCGCTGCCGCTGCCCGCCGGACAGGTCTTTGGGTTTGCGATCCAAATACGGCTGCAGATCCAGCAGCCGCGCCGCGTCCAGCACCCGTTCGCGGATCTCGGTTTTGGGGGTCTTGGCCACCTTCAACGCGAACCCCATGTTCTGGGCCACCGTCATATGCGGGTAGAGCGCGTAGTTCTGAAACACCATGGCGATGTCGCGGTCTTTGGGGTCGATTTCGGTGACGTCGCGGTCACCGATCCAGATCCGTCCGGTGTCGACGGCTTCCAGCCCCGCCACCATCCGCAGCGACGTCGTCTTGCCGCACCCGGATGGGCCGACCAGCACGACGAATTCGCCGTCTTCGACGGACAGATCCAGGCGATCCAGCGCCGGGCGGTCGCTGCCCGGGTAGCGGCGGGTGGCCTGCTCGAAGGTCACCGACGCCATTACCGGCCACCGAACCCGGTCATCGCGATCCCGCTGATGAACGCCCGTTGCGCGATGGCGTACACGATCACCAGCGGCACCAGGATGAGCATCGAGGCCGCCATCAACACCGGCCACTCCGCGACGTATTGGCCCTGCATCCACACCAGGCCCAGGGTAAGCGTGGCGATGCTTTTGCGTTGAATCATCAACAGCGGCCACAGAAAGTCGTTCCAGACGTTGACCCAGGTGAGCACGGCCAGCACCATCACCGCCGGCCTCGCGTGCGGCAGCAGGATCCGCCAGTACACCTGCCAGGACGAGCAGCCGTCGAGGATGGCGGCCTCCTCCAGGTCGATGGGCAGGGTGCGAAAGAACTGCCGCATCAGGTAGGTGCCAAAGGCGCTGCCGAACAACCCGGGGATGATCATCGCCCACACCGTGTCGGTCCAGCCGAACACCCGCATCAGGATGAACTGCGGGATCACGGTCACCGTCAACGGCACCATCAGGGTGGCCAAATACAGCACGAATAACGTGTCGCGGCCCTGGAACGGCAGCCGCGCGAAGGCATACCCTGCCAGCGAGCAGAAGAAGACCTGCCCGGCGGTGACGCAGCCGGCGTACAGCACGGTGTTGACGAACATGCGGAGAAACGGCATCCGGGTGAACACGTCCACGTAGTTGGACCACTGCGGATGCGCCGGGAACAGGATCGGTTCGGTCACCTCGGCCTGCCGTTTGAGCGATCCCGACAGCGCCCACAGGATCGGAAACAGCGCACACCAGGCGATTCCGATCAGCACCGTGTACCAGCCGACGGTGCGCACGATGGCGACCCTGATCCGTTGTGCGGTGAGTGCTTGGGGCATCTATTCCTCCACCGCGTTGCGCCGGGCCAGCCGCAGCTGCAGCACGGTCAGCGCCAGCAGGATGGCGAACATGACCCAGGCCAGTGCCGACGCGTACCCGAAGTCCAGGAACGCGAACGCATGTTGGAACAACATGATGCCCAGCACGTAGGTGCCCGTTTCCGGGCCGCCGTTGCTGCCGGTGAGCACGTAGACCAGGTCGAAAGCCTGAAACGCGTTGATCACCGAGATCACCACCACGAACGACAGCGCGCCGCGGATCATCGGAACCGTGATGAAAAAGAAGCGGCGCAGTCCGCCGGCCCCGTCGATGCGGGCCGCCTCGTAGAGGGTGTCCGGGACACCTTGCATGGCGGCCAGCAGCACCACCGCCGCAAACGGCACGCTCTTCCACACACTGACCAAACACAGCGACACCATGGCCCAGTTCGGGTCGACCAGCCAGGGCACCGGATCGATCCCGATCCAGCCCAGCATGATGTTGAGCAGCCCGTTGTCGGTGTTGAACACGAACTGCCACACCACCGCCATCACCACCGACGACACCGCCAGCGGTAAGAAGACGATGGTCCGAAATACGCCGATCCCCTTGAGGGTCCGGTTCAGCGCACCGGCCACCGCCAGGCTGATGGCGACGGTCGGCACCACGGTGCCCACGCTGAACACCACCGTGTTGCGGATCGCGATGAGGAACAACGGGTCGGCGGTGAATAGGTCGCGGAAGTTCGTTCCGCCGACGAACTTCGGCGGGGTGAACAGGTCCCAGCTCTGAAAGCTCATGTACAGCGAGAACCCGAGCGGGAACAGCATGAACACCGCGATCGCGGCCAGATTCGGGGCGACGAAGATCCGGCCGGCGCGCGCCCGTCGTCGCAGCGGGCCGCCGCGGGTTTCCTTGCTGGACGTCATGGCTTCCTCAACACCTCATCGACGTGGGGCGCCAACCGGGTCTTGAGCGAGGTGGCGGGCCGACGGCCCCGCAGCACCGGCCCGAACGCGCGGTCCATCAGCGCGTTGACCTTCTCCCAGACCGGGGTGATGGGCAGGCCCTCCGAGTTCGCGGGTCCGCCGGTCAGCACGCCGAGGTTGTCGATCCCGCGGTGGGCGTCGGTGAACCCGGGCGACTGGATCGCCGAGGTCAGCACCGGCACGAACAGCCCGGTCCGGCCGATCAGGGCCTGCCCGACCGGACCGGTGGCGAACTTGACGAACTCCCAGGCCTGCTGCTTGCGGGGGCTGCTCGCCGCGATCGCGAGCCCGGTGGTGCCGATATCGGTGCGGGCCGCGCGGCCTGCGGGCGCCGCCGGCCCGGTGGGCAGCACGGTGATGTCGAAGTCGAGGCCCTCGGCCCGCGCGAACGTCTGGTACCGCCAATGCCCGCCCAACGCCATGGCCGCCTTGCCCAGCGAAAACAGGTTCATCGTCGAAATCGACTGGGCGTCGGACGCGGTGGGCGCCACCTTGTGTTTGTTCGCAAGGTCGGCGTAAAACTGGATCCCGTCGATGAACGCGGCGTCGTCGAAATTGAGATGGCGTGGGTTCACCCGCGGCGTGGACCACGGCACCCCGTTGTTCATGCCGAACAGGCCGGCCGAATACGACGGCACCCAGGTGTCCACGAACCCCCACTGGGTGACCTTCCCGGTCGCGTCGCGTTTGGTCAAAGCCGTGGCCGCGTCCAAGAATTCGCTGAAATTCCACGGCCGCTCCCAGCGCGACGGCGCCGTCACCCCGGCCTCGGCGAACAACTTGCTGTTGTAGAACAAGAAGTTGCCCGACCACTGTTCGGGAAACGCGTACTGGCCGCCGGCGTAGCCGAAGGTCTCATACAGCGACCCGATGCTGTCGGCCCGCAGCTCGTCGGCGAACCTGCGGTCCCGGGCCAGCAGGGTGCCCAGGTCCAGCAGCACCCCGCGGTCGGCCAACCCGGCGTAGGAAAACTCCCACGCCATCAGCACGTCGGGGCACTTGCCGCCCGCGCAGAACGTCGACATCTGCTGCATCGGGTTGCCGCCGGACAGCACCGTGCGCACGCTGATCTCGGGATGCCGGCGGTGAAACGCGTCGATGATTCGCAGCCGGGCGTCGGCTTCTTCCGGGTTGGCCGCGAAGAAGAACGTCAGCGCGTCGTCGTCACGGCCGCATCCACTCGGCCACGGCGCCAGCGCCGCCGCACCCAGCGCGCCGGCGCCGCGCAACCAGGTGCGCCGTCCGAACGGCTTGCCGGCCATGATGTTCGGTCACACCTCGATCGGCGGGTGCAGCCGCTCCATGGTGAACTGACGATCTCGGCGCGCCGCGAAGGCACTGACCACCAGCGACGCCACCAGGATCCCGGCCAGCACCCCCACCGAGGTCCACATCCGGGCGTCGATGCCGCCGACCGTGAGTTGCCGCAGCCCGTTCACGGCGTAGGTCATCGGGTCGTAGGGGTGCAGGATCTGGAAGGGTTTGGCGGTGGTTTCCACCGGATACACACCGCCGGACGACACCAACTGGAACATCAGGAACGCCAACGTGATAACGCGGCCGACCGCGACGCCGAACACCGCGTTAAAGGCCTGGATCAATGCCAGGAACGTGGCGGCGATCAGCAGCAGGAAGGCCACCGCGCCGGCCGCGTAGCGGGCTTGCAACCCGACCCCGAAGTGCACCACCGCGTACATCAGCAGCACCTGGCACACCCCCAGCAGCAGCGCCGGCCAGTAGGAGGCCAGCACCACGCGCAGCGCCCCGAGCCCGTTGACGATGGCGCGGGTTTGCAGCGGCGTCAACAACATCCAGATGATCAGGGCGCCGATGAATAGGGCCAGCGGGAGGAAGAACGGGGCGAATCCGGTGCCGAACGTGGCGGCATGGTGGGTGAAATCCATGTCGACCCCGACCGGGCTGGCCAGGATCTGGGACACCTGGATGCGCTGCTGATCGGTGACGGACGAGACCTTGTCGGAGGCCTGCCCCAACCCGGTGGCCAACTGCTGCGCGCCGTCCTCGAGCCGGACGCTGCCGTCGGCCAGTTGCACCAACCCGCCGTTGAGCTTGTGGGCGCCGGCATCGACGTCGGCTGCGCCGGTGCGCAACTTCACCAGGTCGGACTTCAACCCGCCGTCCAGCGTGTGGGTGATAAACGTACGCAGCCGGCTGTTCGGGTCGGCCAGGTCGTTTTCCAACTGTTGCGCGTTGCTGCGCAGCTGGGCCAGGCCCTCGTCGGTGGTCGGGTCCATGCCCTTGGCGTTGAGCAGGCGCTGGGCGCCGGCCAGCGTGTCGCCGAGTCCCTGCACGGCGGGATCGGGGTTGGCGTGCAAGGCGTCCACCACCTGGTTGACGGTCCCGGCGGCGGACTTGTAGTCGACGTTGAGTGCCGCGATCCGGTCGGAGACGTCCTTGATGCTGCCGGACAGCCGTGTTGCCGCGGCACCGACCTGGTTCGGGTCGAAGCCCAACGTGGTCAGATCATCCATCGTTTTCAGCAGCGGGTCGGTGGCCTGCTGGATCCCGGTGGACAGCTGTCGGGTGCCGTCGGCGAGGGTTGCCGAGCCGTCGCGCGCGGTGACCAGGTTGTCCGCCAGCGTTTTCGAGCCATCCGATAGCTGGCGGGCGCCGTCGGCCGCCCGCTTGACCTCGTCGGTCACCTGGGTCAGCGCGGTGCCGATCACCTGCTCGCCGACCTTGGCGCTGACCTGGTTGAGAACCTCGCGGGCGGCGTTTTGTCCCATCACCGACGCCAGGTAGTTGTTGGCGTCGTTGAACCGGAATTGGATCTGCGCCTTCTGCGGGTGCGGCCCCGCCGGCGACACCACGGCCGCGCTGAAGTCCGCCGGCAGCGTGATCGAGAAGTAGTAGCTGCCGTCGGAAACCCCTTTGGCCGCTTGGCTTGCCGACATCTGGTGCAGATCCAGTTGACCGGATTTCACCAGCGCGTTGGCGACTTCGTCGCCGGCGTGCAATTGCCGGCCGGTCACTGTGGCACCGTGATCCTCGTTCACCAGCGCGACCGGAATCTTGTCGACGGCGGCGAACGGATTCCAGAACGCCCATAGATACATCGCGCCGTACAGCAGCGGCAGCACGATGATCGTGACCAGGGCCAGCCGCGGCATGGTGCCGCGGGAGTAGCGCTTGAGGTCAGTGCCCAGCGACATTCCAGCGAGCATGATCAGTCGTCACCTTTCTCGCCGTGGGTTTGCGTAAGCTCGGCGCGCTCCAAGTTCTCGACAGGGACTTGGGCCCGCACCCCCCACGCCGGGGGGATGTCGTTGACCGTGGCGGTGATGACGGTTTGCTGCTTCCCCAGCTCGACCAGGCGGCGCACCAGGGCTTCGCGGTTGGTGTCGCTGGCCACCTGGTCGATCCCCCCGACCACCAGCAGCGGGGGGCGGGCGGTGTTGGCCAGCGCGATCCGCAGCAGCAATCCGTCGAGTTCGCTGAGCTCCTCGACGTATTCGGTGAGGCCCGGCGGCGACAGCTCCCCGAACACCGGTTCGCACACCTGGTCGCGTTCGGTGTCCCCGGCGCGGCGGATCAGCCGATACCAGGGCGCATCCCAACGCAACTGTTCGGTGATCAGATCGCGGACGGTCACCGACTCGAACACCGAGTCGAGTTCTTCGATGCCGGCCAGCGCGGACACCTTAAAGATGTCGCGGGCTCGGTGGTGCCCGAACACGCGCACCGACCCCGACGACGGCTTCATCCGACCGGCCAGCGTCATCAGTAGTGCGGTGCGCGCCGACCCGGCGGGACCGACCAGTGCGGTCACCCCACCGGACTCGATGTCGAGGTCAACGGGCCCGATGACCGGTCCCCACGGACCGGTCACGCACAGCTCGCGGGCGGTCACCGCGGGCGGTGCCGGTTGCTGCTCGGCCGTCTCCTGATCCGGCACGGATGTCCCCCTTTTGGCCACCGTCAGTTCCCGTGACCCATCAAAGCAGACCGCGGGCGGGCGAACCGGGTTGTCGAGGTGCCGAATATGGCCGAGAACGCTGCCGCCCTCGCCGAGCGTGCGTCCACGGCGGGATTTCGGCGAAAATCTCGCCGTGAGCGCACGTTCGGCGCGCGGGTTACCTCAGTCCGGGAGCGCCAGCGCGGTGGCCCGCAGCCGGTCGGGATCGCCGATGATGTCGATGCGGTGGATGCGGTCGTCGTCGCCGATGCCGATGCGCAGCACGGCCTGCAGGTGTCCGCCGGGGGCGATGGCGATGCCGGGTGCGCCGTCAACGAGGACCACCACCCCGGCGCGTGCGCGCCGGGTGAACCGGCGGGTCTCCTCGGCGACCTGCACGGCGCCGCGCACCTCGGCAGGCACATCGTCGGGCACCAGCACACGGTCGACCCGGCGCACCACGTCGGGGGCCAACAGCTGCAGCAGGGTCGGGATATCCCCGCCGCGGGAGGCCGCCAGAAACGCCGCCACGATGCGGGCGTGCTCGGCGGTGCGCGGCGCCTCGACGGCCGGGCCGGCCGCCAGCCGCGCGCGGGCGCGGCTGGCGAGTTTTTTCGCACTGTCGGTCGAGCGGTCCAGCGCTGCGGCGATCGCCTCGAACGGCAGCCCGAACACGTCGTGCAGCACGAACGCCACCCGCTGCGCCGGTGACAGCCGATCCAGCACCACCAGCAGGGCACGACTGACCGCGTCGGCCCGCAACAGGTCCTCGTCGGCGGCCGGGGCCGCCATCGCCGGGGCGCGCTCCAGGTCGGTCAGCGGCCGCTCGGCCCGACGCTGACGGGCCCGCAGTTGGTCGACCGCGACACGCGCGGTGATGGTGGTGAACCAGCCGGTCAGGTTCTGCACCGCGTGCGGGTCCGCGCGGCTGGCCTTGAGCCAGGCGGTTTGCACGGCGTCCTCGGCGTCGGCGGCCGAGCCGAGCAGGTGGAAGGCCACCGACCGCAGGTGCTGTCGGTCGCCGTCAAACTGCTGGGCCAGTTCTTCCGCGGTGGTCATGGGTCACCTTTCCCGCAGCGGAGCCGTCAAGGAGGTGAGTCCAGTCACCAAGCCGAGGAGACCCAACACCCATGAGCCTATATCTCGTCATCACGCTGATCACCGCGGTCGCCACCACCGCCGTCGGGGTCGCCGATCTGGTTCCGGCGAAATTTGTGCTGGCCAACTCGGCGCAGGTGGGCGTGCCGCGGTCCTGGTTGCCGATGCTGGGGACGCTGAAGCTGGCCGGCGGTGTCGGGTTGGTCGTCGGCCTGCTCGGACTGCCGATCGTCGGCGTCGCCGCCGCGACCGGGCTGGTCGCCTTCTTCGTCGGCGCGGTCGTCACGCACATCCGGGCCGGTGTGCTCTACAACATCGCGTTCCCCGGCGGCTACCTGCTGCTGTCGGCGGCGTCGCTGGCGCTAGCCGTCGCCTGAGCAGCCGGGCTGCTCACCCAAACGCGGGCGGCGGCTCGGCGCGGCCGCCGGTGGTCGACCGCCCGGGCAGCTCCACGACGACGTTGGTGGCCTTGACCGAGGCAACCACCAGGCTGCCCGGCCCCAACTCCAGCTCGTCGGCGGCCTCCCGGCTCAGCAGCGACACCAGCCGAAACGGGCCGGCCTGGATATCGACCTGCGCCATCACCGTGTCGCGGAGCACGTTGGTGACCAGCCCGACCAACCGGTTGCGGGCCGACTGGCCGACCACCGGGCTGCGGGACAGCGGCTCGGAGACGGCGCGCTCCTGCGCGAACCGCGCCAGCTCGGCCCCGTCGACCAGGCGCGGCCCGCTGCCGGGCAGCACCGTCAGCCGACCGGATTCGATCCAGCGGCGCACAGTGTCATCGCTGACGCCCAGCAGCTCCGCGACTTCGGCGATTCGAAAACTTGGCACGGGGTTGAGCTTATTGCCGAGGCGCCCTCAGCGGGCGAAGTACCGGATCCGGGTGATCGCATCCCCGCGGCGGGTGAGGTCGGCGAACAGCACCCCGCGCCCGCGGTCGGCGTCGATCGAGACCGCCGCGGTGAGTCCGGCGCCGATCATCTTCGTCCAGCTGGCCCCGTCGAGGTGCTCGATGAGGTCGGCGAGGCGCGCCGGCTCGTTGTCGCCGAACGTGATTGCGTCCTCGGCAACTAACGCCTGCCGCGCGGCGAACCGGTCGCCGTGCCCGACCGCCGTCAAGAACCCGCCCAGCAACCGCTTGTGCCGGGTGCCCACCCGGCGAAATCCGGTCGCGAATCCCACCGTGCCGGCCAACCGCTGGTTGCGCAGCAGCCCGGCACCCAGTTGGACGGCGGGCGACGCGGCGCGCACACCGTTGCGCAGAAATTGCCCCATCATCGCCGGCAGCTCCCAGTACGCCCGCAGCGCCGCAAGTTTCCATGCGCCGTCGTCCTCGCGCAGGTCGTAGCGCAGGAACGCCGGGATGCGCATGGTGACCGCCCCCATCGCGACCTCGAGGTCCAGGTCGCGCACCACGACGGATCCGTGCACGACGTCCAGGTCGCGGTGGAAGGTGATGGCGCGCGGCCCGATGAACGTGTCGAAGAACCGGCCGATCTGGGCGTGGCCGGTGTGTGGCCGGGACCCGACCGGATCCTCGACCCGGCCGTCGTCGGTGAACAACCCGACCCAGCCGTCGCGATCGTGGGCCGCGGCGGCCTGCGGTGACCGCTCGACGACGGCCAGCAGATCCGGGTTCTGGGCCGCCATCAGCCGGCCCGCACCAGGTCGACGCCGGCGGCCCGCATCTCGTCGAGGGCCGCGGCGGTCGAGTCGGCGGCCACCCCGGCGGTCAGATCCAGTAACACCCGAGTGGCGAAGCCGGCCCGAACGGCGTCCTCGGCGGTCGCGCATACACAGAAGTCGGTGGCGATCCCGGCCACGTCGACCTGGTCGACCTCGTGGCCGCGCAGCCAGTCGGCCAACGCGCTGTCGGTGGCGTCGGTGCCCTCGAACCCGCTGTAGCCGGCGCTGTAGGCCCCCTTGCGGAACACCTCGTCGATGGCCGCGGTGTCCAGGTCGGGATGGAAGCGGGCCCCGGCGCTGCCGGCCCGGCAATGCGGTGGCCACGACGACTGATAGTCGGGCTGATCGGAGAAATGGTCACCGGGATCGATGTGGTAGTCCTGGGTCGCGACCACCTGGTGGTAGCCGTCGGCGGCGCTCAGGTAGTCGGTGATCGCCCGGGCGACCGCCGCGCCACCGGTGACCGGCACGGCGCCGCCCTCGCAGAAATCGTTTTGTACGTCGACGATGATCAACGCCCGCATACGCCCACCGTATCCCCGACGCGGGAAGGCGGTCGTTGCGGCTGGTGGCCGGTGACCGCGTTGCATCAGCTAGCTTGTCAAATTATAGTCCGGACACATGTCCAGTAAGCTCGCCACGGTTATTGCCACTTCTGCTGCCCTGCCGGGGGCGAGCGCTGGCGTAGGGCGGTCGTAGACCATGCGGATCGCTTTGCTGTCCTACCGCAGCAAGCCGCACTGCGGTGGACAGGGCGTCTACGTGCGCTACCTGAGCCGCGGGCTGGCCGAACTCGGGCATCACGTGGAGGTGTTCTCCGGTCAGCCCTACCCCGAGGAGCTGGATCCGCGGGTGGTGCTGCGCGCGGTACCGAGCCTGGACCTCTACCGCGAACCCGACCCGTTTCGGGTGCCGCACCCCAGCGAAATCCGGGACCGGATCGACCTGCTGGAGCTGGCGACGATGTGGACGGCCGGGTTCCCCGAGCCGCGCACGTTCAGCCTGCGGGCGGCGCGGCTGCTGGCCGAGCGCCGCGACGAGTTCGACGTCGTCCACGACAACCAGTGCCTGGGCACCGGGCTGCGGAAGATCGCGGTCGGCGGGCTGCCGGTGGTGGCGACCGTGCATCACCCCATCACCCGGGACCGGGTGCTCGACCTCGCCGCGGCCCGGTGGTGGCGGAAACCGTTGGTGCATCGCTGGTATGGCTTTTCTGAGATGCAAAAGCGGGTGGCTCGCGACATCCCCGACCTGTTGACCGTGTCGACCACCTCGGCCAGCGATATCGCGGCCGACTTCGGGGTGCGCCCCGAACAACTGCGGGTGGTTCCGCTGGGCGTCGACACCGACTTGTTCAAGCCGGCCCCGCAGCCCCGGGTGCGGGGACGTATCTTCGCCATCGCCAGCGCCGACGTGCCGCTCAAAGGCATCGCGCACCTGCTGGCGGCGGTGGCGAAGCTGCGCGTCGACCGCGATGTCGAACTGCAACTGGTCGCCAAGTTGGAACCCAACGGGCCGACCGAGAAGCTCATCGCCGAGCTCGGCATCTCCGATATCGTGCACATCTCCGCGGGCCTGTCCGACGCGGAGCTGGCGAGCCTGTTCGCGTCCGCGGAGATCGCCTGCATCCCCTCGCTGTACGAAGGCTTCTCGCTGCCCGCGGTGGAGGCGATGGCCAGTGGCACCCCGATCGTGGCCAGCCGCGCCGGGGCGTTACCCGAGGTCCTCGGCGTCGACAGCGGCTGCGCCGAACTCGTCACCCCCGGCGACGTCGACGAGCTGCGCCGGGTGCTGGGCCAGCTGCTGGACTCCCCCGGCCGGCTGCGCAGCCTGGGCGCGGCCGGGCGCCGTCGCGCGCTCGATGTGTTCAGCTGGGAATCGGTGGCCGCGCAAACGGTGCAGGTGTACGAGCGTGCGATCGAACGCCGCGGCGCCCGGGCGGCGACGTGCTAACCGTCGACTTCAACCGGCTCGGGGTGGGGCCGGGCAGCACCGTGATCGACGTCGGCTGCGGGGCCGGTCGGCACAGTTTCGCGGCGTATCGACGCGGCGCCGACATCGTTGCCTTCGACCAAAACGCCGACGACATCAGCGATGTCGCCACCATGTTCGAGGCGATGGCCGAGGCCGGTGAGGCCCCGGCGACCGCCACCGCGCAGGCCGTCGTCGGCGACGCGCTGGCCCTGCCCTACCCGGACGGCAGTTTCGACTGCGTCATCGCCTCGGAAATCCTGGAGCACGTCCCCGAGGATGACGCCGCCATCGCCGAGCTGGTCCGGGTGCTCAAAGTCGGTGGCACGTTGGCGGTCACGGTGCCCCGCTGGCTGCCCGAGCGGGTGTGCTGGCTGCTGTCCGAGGAGTATCACAGCAACGAGGGCGGCCACGTGCGGATCTACCAGGCCAGCGCGCTGCAGGCCAAGATCAGGGCACGGGGCCTGCGGTTTACCCACCAACACCACGCGCATGCGCTGCATGCACCCTTCTGGTGGCTGAAATGCTTTGTGGGCGTGTCCAAGCCGAACCACCCCGCGGTGTCGGCCTACCACAAGCTGCTGGTGTGGGACATGATGTCGCGGCCGTGGGCCACCCGCGGGGCCGAGGCGGTGCTCAACCCGCTGATCGGGAAGAGTGTCGCGCTGTACTTCGAGAAACCGGCGGATCGCGTTGCGCTGGTCTGACCCGGCACCGCCGCCCGCCGTGCCCGAAGTGCTCAGCGCCCAGCAGTGCCGGCAGACCGCGCAATCGATTGCGGCGGTGCAGGAGTCCTCGGGCGCGATCCCGTGGTCGGCGACCGGGCACACCGACCCGTGGGATCACGTGGAATGCGCGATGGCGTTGACGGTGGCCGGGCTGTGGGAGCCGGCCCGGGCGGCGTTCGAGTGGAGCCGACGCGAACAGCGGCCCGACGGTTCCTGGCCGTTGCAGACCCGCGCCGGTGTCGTCGAAGACGCCAACAGCGACAGCAACTTCTGCGCCTACATCGCCACCGGGGTGTGGCATCACGTCCTGGTCACCGGCGACCGCGGGTTCGCGACCAGTATGTGGCCGACGGTGTTCGCGGCGATCGAGTTCGTGCTCGAACTGCAGCTGGCCGGCGGCGAAATCTGTTGGGCGCGTGCAGCATCCGGTCCGGTGCCGGAAGCACTGGTGACCGGCTGCGCCAGCATCTACCACAGCATCCGGTGCGCCCTGGCGTTGGCGAACTATCTCGACCAGCCGCAGCCGGAGTGGGAGGTGGCGCTGGGCCGGCTGGGCCACGCGATCGTCGCGCATCCGTCGGCGTTCACCGAGAAGCCGCACCACTCCATGGACTGGTACTACCCGATGCTGGGTGGGGCGCTGCGCGGTCAGGCGGCCAGCGACCGGCTGGCCGCGCGCTGGGACGACTTCGTGGTCGACGGCCTGGGGATCCGCTGCGTCGACGACCGGCCGTGGGTCACCGGCGCCGAAACCTGCGAGTTGGTGCTGGCGCTGGACGCGATGGGCCGCCGCGACGCCGCGCAGCAGCAGTTCGCGGCGATGCAGCATCTGCGCGAACACGACGGATCCTATTGGACCGGGCTGGTTTTCGCCGACGGCAAACGCTGGCCGGTGGAGCGCACCACCTGGACCGGCGCCGCGGTGATCCTGGCCGCCGACGCGTTGGCGAACGCGACCGGGGCCAGCGGCCTGTTCCGCGGCACCGAGTTGCCCCGCGGCCTGGAGGGCGACTACGACTGCGAGTGCGCCGCCGGGACCCGGCGCTAGATCGGTTCCCCGACCACCCCGGACACCCGCTCCAGCACCCGCAGCGAGCCGACGGCGGTGACCTCGTTGAACTGGCCGCTTTCCATTGCCCGGCAGTAGATCTGATAGGGGGCCTGACCGCCGTCGGCGGGATTGGGGAAGACGTCGTGGATGATCAACGCCGCACCCAGGCCGACCCATTTCGCCCAGCCGTCGAAGTCCTGGTGGGCGGCGGCCTCACTGTGCCCGCCGTCGATGAACAGCAGCTGCAGCGGGGTGCGCCACCCGCGGGCCACCACCGCGGATTTGCCGACGACGGCGACCACGTGATCGTCGAGCCCGGCCTCATCGAGGGTGCGCCGGAACGTGGGCAGGGTGTCGAAGCGACCGCTGACCGCGTCGACCAGCGAGGTGTCGTGGTACTCCCACCCGGGCTGATGCTCCTCGGAGCCGTGGTGGTGGTCGACGGTGTACAGCACACCGTCACCGGCCAGGGCGGCCGCGCCCAGCAGCACGGTGGACTTGCCGCAGTAGGTGCCGATCTCCACGCCGACCCCGCCGTCGAAGTACCGCGCGGCCGTATCGTGCAGCGCCTGGCCCTCGTCGGCGGGCAGGAAACCGGTCACCCGATCGGCCAGGGCGAACAGTCGGGCAGTTTGCGCAGCCAGTGCGCTGTCGGTAGTCGGCATGCTGCGAACCTAGCGTCTGCCCACCGTCGGTGGCCAGCGCGCATGCTTGCTCGGGCGAAATCGTTGTAGTAGCGTCCGGACATGTGTCCGAACCGGTAGCTCGGGAGGCGACGCGGCGCCGGTTGACGGCCAAACAGGCCGACACGGTGGAACGCCTCGGCAAGGCCGCCGTCGAGATCCTGAGCCGCGAGGGCTTCTCGGGTCTGACCATCCGGATGGTGGCCGCCGAGGCCGGGGTGGGGGCCGCGACGGCCTACACCTACTTTTCCTCCAAGGAACACCTCGTCGCCGAGGTGTTCTGGCGTCGGCTGGCCGCTACCCCGACCCCGCCCAGCGACTCCCCCGATCCGGTCACCCGCGTCGTTGCGGTGCTGCGGCATATCGCGCTGTTGGTGGTTGACGAGCCGGAGTTGGCTGGGGCGGTGACCAGCGCCCTGCTCGGCAAGGATCCCGACGTCGAACATCTGCGGCTGCGCATCGGGCAGGAGATCCGGGGCCGGCTGGCCACCGCGCTGGGCGCGCGCAACGAGCCCGAGATCATCGAAACCCTGGAGTTGCTGTATGCCGGTGCGCTGGTCCGGGCCGGCATGGGGTACTCCTCCTACCAGCAGATCGCGAACCGATTGGAGGGCGCGGCGCGCCTGCTGCTGATCTGAGCAGCCTGTGGTTTGGCCGCGAGCCGCCGCGGGAACCCCGCGGTTATGTTGCTGCGCAGAATCGCTCGTCCGCTGTTGTCAACGGTGTTCATCGGCCAAGGCCTCGAGGCGTTACGCGCACCGCGCGCCGCCGCCGACGCCGCGCAACCGACGGTGGAGGGGTTGCGGCGATTGCCGTCCCCGGTCGCCGGCAAGATTCCCGACGACGCCCAAGGGGTCGCCATGCTTACCGCGGCCGTGCAGATCGGTGGCGGTCTGCTGCTGGCCAGCGGCCGGATGCCGCGGCTGGCCTCGGCGGCGCTGGCGTTTACGGTGATCCCCGGCAACCTTGGCGCGCACATGTTTTGGGACGAAGACGATCCCGAGCGCAAAGCCGAGAAGCGGCGTGCCTTCCTGGCCGACGTGAGCCTGCTCGGCGGGCTGATGATCGCCGCGGCCGATACCGCGGGTAAGCCGTCGCTGGGCTGGCGCGGCCGACAGGCGGCGCGCCGGGTGTCGGAGGCGGTGACCTCGGCGTTGCCGGCGGGCGGCGCCGACACGTCGCTGGCGGATTCCCAACTCGGGGAACGGCTCGGTCAAGGGCTGCAGGTTGGCGCCGAACGCGGCCGTGAGCTGATCAGCGCGGCCGGCGAAAAGAGCGGGCCGCTGGTCGAAGCGGCGCGTCGCCGCGGCGGCGAACTGGCCGAACTCGCCCGAGAGCGGGGCGGGGAACTCGCCGAACTCGCCCGGGAGCGCGGCGGCGAATTCGCCGAACTCGCCCGCGAGCGCGGTGGGGAACTCGCCGAACTCGCCCGCGAACGCGGCACCGAGTTCGCCCACGCGTTACCGCGGTCAGTGAGCTGACCGTCGCCGCCGCAGGCCCTGCCAGACGTATAACCCCCAGGACACCGCGACCAGGCTAAACACCACCACCTGCACCGCGCCCAGCCAATCGGTGGGGTACAGCACCCCGGTGATGTAGTGGGCCACAAAGCCATCCGGCGGCAGCGGCGACATGCCGGCCTTGGCGCGCGACCAGCGTTCCAGCCAGGTCAGCGGGCAGTCCAGGTGGGCGGTGTTGATCGCGAAGCCCCACACCGCTGTCGGCACGTGCAACCAGAACGTGCGACGCCAGCGCAACGCGAGGAATCCGCCCACCACGAGATAACACATGAAGGCGAAGTGTGCGAAGACGGTGAGGGCCACCACGATCTGATACATCGACGGCCGCCATCGTAGACCGGCGCGCGGCTCGGCGCGCAGGTACATTGGCGCACAGCAACCACTGCCGTCAGGAGCGAACCGAGATGAGTCCGGGTGATGTCAATCCCAACGTGCCCCACTACCCCCAGCCCGGCGGCTACGGGCCCGCGTCCGGCGCGGCGCCCGGCGGCTTGGGCGCGCGGTTCGCGGCGCGGGTAATCGACGGTGTCCTGGTCAACATCGTGGCGTTCCTGCTCTCGGTGTTCACCCTGGACCGGGATTCCTTGTTATTAGCCACCGGCCTGTTCTCCGGCGTGCTGATGTTCGGCTATTTCGTGCTGCTGGAGGTCACCCACGGCGCAACCTTGGGCAAGCGGCTGCTGGGCCTGACGGTTCGCGGTCCCGGCGGGGCAGTCAAGCCCGACACCAAACAGTCGGCCATCCGCAACGCGTTCACCTTGCTGGCGGTGATCCCCTACATCGGGAGCCTGATCGCGTTCGTGGCCTACATCGTTATCGCGGCGACGATTAGCGCCAGCCCGACCAAGCAGGGCAAGCACGACGAGTGGGCCGGCGGCACCCAGGTGGTCAAGGGCTGAGCCGCCTCACCGCCGGGCCAGGTAATCGGCGACGATCGTGTCGATGTCCTGGCCGACGTCGACGGTGACGCCGCGTTCGTCGGGCGCCAGTGGTTCCAGCGTGTCGAACTGGGATCGCAGCAGCGCGGGCGGCATGAAATGGCCGGGCCGGTGGGCCTGTCGGCGGCCGATGACGTCCGGGGCGCCGCTGAGATGCACAAACTCGACGGCCGGACAGTGCCGACGGAGCTGGTTGCGGTAGCGGCGTTTGAGCGCTGAGCAGCTGATCACCCCGCCGTCGGCGTGCGCCGACAACCACTGCCCGACCACCTCGAGCCACGGTCGCCGGTCGGCGTCGGTCAAGGGTGCACCGGCGGCCATCTTGGCGATGTTGGCGTCGCTGTGGAAGTCGTCGGCGTCGGCGAACGGCACGCGCAGCCGCCGGGCCAGCACCCGTCCCACCGACGACTTGCCCGCACCGGACACCCCCATGACCACGATCGGCGACACATCAGCGAGCGTGCCGCAATGATCAGATGATTACAACCCAACGGGGTATATGGGATTATTTATCGGTGGTCCAGGGCGGTTCATCGAGCGAGTTGCACGGCAACGTCCTGACCGCGATCGGCACCGGCATCGTGTCCGGACGATACCCCGCCGGTCAGGTGCTCACCTTGGACGCGCTCAGCGCCGGCAACGGCGTGTCACGCAGCGTGGTCCGGGAGGCGATCCGGGTGCTGGAATCGATGGGTATGGTCGCCGCACGTCGCCGCATCGGGATCACCGTGCAGCCCGCATCGAGCTGGAATGTCTTTGACCCCAGGCTGATTCGCTGGCGGCTCGACGACGGCGACCGGGCCGTGCAGTTGGAGTCGCTGCACGGGTTGCGGCGGGGTGTCGCCCCGGCGGCGGCCGCGCTGGCGGCCCGGCGCGCCGATCCCGACCAGTGCCGGGTCATGGCCGCCGCGGTGTCGGACATGGTGGTGCACGCCCGCTCGGGCGATCTCGACGCCTACCGGCTGGCCCACAACACGTTTCATCGCACCGTTTTAGAGGCCAGCGGCAACGACATGTTCCGGGCGCTGCACGCGGTGTTGGCCGAGGCGCCCTCCAACAACGTCAGCCCGGAGGTCATCGAGTTGCACGAGCAGGTCGGCCACGCCATCCGGGTCGGGGATGCGGCCGCCGCCGAACGGGCCATGCGCCAACTGTTCTAGCGCGGTATGTCGTTCCGGTTCCATTCCATCCAGCCGACGCCGGAGCGGCCGTCGGCGGTGGACACGCGGACCCACGCCCGGGGGAACTGGCTGATCCGCCCGTCGCTGGCCACCAGCCGCACCGGTGCGTGCGCGACGACCTCGGCGGTCACCGTGATGTCCCCGGGCTGCAGGACCAGGCCGGTGCTGACCGGTAACCCATTGTCGGCGAACGTCTCCCGCGCGGTGACGGTCTGCAGCTCGGTGAGCCGCTGCCCCGTCTTCTGCACATAGCCGACCCCGATCGGCCCGACGCCGGGAATGCGGATGTCTACGCCGTGCAGGTGAGTGCCGTCGTCGAGGTGCAAAGCGCTCCACACCCAGTCCATGCTCCACCAGTCGCGCACCCCCCAGGAGTGGTCGCGCTGACCGGCGACGTCGCTGAGCCGGTAGTCGGTGCCGTCGACGGTGACGATGCCCGTCACCGTGCACGGGATCTCGTAGCGCGGCGTGAGCCGGTATTGGTAGGGCGTGCCGTCGGTGCTCCACCGCAGGTCGATCGCCACCTCGACGGGCCGCCCGGTCTCGCCGCGCAGCAGCGCCGCCGGGTCATCGTAGGCCGCGCCGGTCCCGCGCGCCGTGACCCGATAGCTGCGCAGCGGCGCGCTCGGTTCGAGGGTGAGAGCGAAGGTGTCGCAGCCGATTGCGTCGAGGCTCGCCGGCAGCGCGGCGGCGAAGTCGTTGAGGGCGACGGTCGGCATCTGCGGGCCGCATAGCAGGGCGTTGACCCAGGCGGTGTCCTCGTTCGGGTACAGGCCCAGCCGGATCCACCCGGCGAGCTGCTGGCCGGGATCGACGAAGTCGAAGTACCAGCTCTCATTCCACAGCGGTTCGTCGCCGGGCGGATGCGCCGCGTCGTCGGTGTCGGCCGGGTGCAGCGGTTCGACGGCGGCGGCGTCGGGCAACTCGGCCAACGCGTCGGTGTCGAGCACGTGCTGGCTGTGTCGCTCAAGCATGGTCAAGAACATCTGGTCGCCGCGTTCGGTGCGCTCCACCAGCATGGACGACACGATCGCCATCATCACCCCGAAGAAGCTTTGGCGGCGCACGCCGCTGCGGACGTCGTCGATGCTGAGCGGGCAGTCCGGGCCCAGCGCACTGTGATACGCGCGCAGCAAGGCGTCGTAGTGGGTGCGTCGGTCCGCCACCGGCAGCGCGCAGCCCAGGAAATAGGCCAGGTCCGTCAGGGCGGGCCCCCAGGTGACGGTCTGCCAGTCCACCACGGTCAGCGGGCAGTCGGACCCGTTGACGCCGAACAACATGTTGTCGAGCCGGTAGTCGCCGTGGATCAGCCCGTGCGGGCGCTGGACCGCCGCCTCGGCGGCCAGGTAGCCGTCGAAACTGTCGACCAGCCGTTCGCACACCAGGCGCTGCTGCGCGGTGAGCGCCGCGCCGTACCGGTCGGCGAACCCGGCGTACAGCTGGGCGATCAGCGCCTGATTCACCGGCGCGTCGCGGTTGAGCCACGCCGCGTTGGCCAGGGCGGCATCGCCCAGCAGCGGCGCGTGCAGCCGGGCCAGCTCCTCGACCGCCAGCCGGGCCTGATCGACTGTGGCGCCGCCGATCTCGTCGCCGACCACGGCCGGCGCGGCGTCACCGAGCAGCAGATCGAAGATGCCGGTGGCCGGGTCGAAGCCGGCGTGATAGCAGGGGGCGACCGGGCCGGCCAGCCGCGGCGCGATGTCGGTGTAGAACCGGACCTCCCGCTCGTAGAGGCCCAGCGTCAGGCCGGTCTGGCGGCTGGTCGGGTCGCTCGCGGCGACCTTGAGCACCACCGACCGCGGGCCGTCGTCACCCGCGGCGTAGGTCAGTGTGACGCGGTAGCACTCGCTCATCTGCCCGGTGCCGATACGTTCGGTGCTAAACCCGGTGACGGTGCCCGCGGCAAGCACCGCGGTGAGCCAGTCAGCGGTCAGGTCGGTCGGGCGTTCGATGATGCAGGTGTCGGTCACCGGATCAACATAGCGGCGCGAGCACTGCGAGCGTGTTGAGATTGCAGCTGGGGTCGTGCATTTTCGAAAACCACAACCCTCGACGCAATCTCGACGTCAGCGTTACCGGCTGGTCGCGGGGATTAGCGCGCCAACGAAAAGCCCTGCCACGCCAGCCGGCGTTCGGGGTGCGGGTCGTACTCGACCCGGCACTCGCGGTCGAACACCAGCACGGCGCGGTCGGCCGCGGTGTAGGCCGGCCAGTCGTCGCCGGGCACCCCGGTGCGGCTGAAGGACCGCCAGCGACGCTGCACTTGGTTGCTGACCCGCAGCGCGGCGCGGCGGTCGGCGGCGACGGTCAGCAGGGCGCCGAACCGGGTCCGGTAGGTGTCGAACACCGCCAACAGCTCGGTGGCGTGGGTGGCGCCCAGCCCGGACCACCGCAACAGCCGCGGCGCGAAGTCGTAGCGGTACAGGTAGGTGGGTGCGTGGGCGCCGTGGGCTTCGGCGATCTCCCAGGCCGCCGCCCCGAACGCGAAATCGCCGCCGAGCTGCACACAGGCCGCCGGGTCCGGATAGTCCGGGTAGGCGGCGGTGATGCGTTCCCGGGCGTCCGGACCGGCCTCGGCGAACAACGCCTCGATCATCGGTTCGGTGGTCGGCAGCATCCGCAGAAACCGGGTGAACAGCCGACCCTCCTCGGCATTGGTGCCCACGATCAGCGGCACCCGGTGGGCGCTGCCGCGCCGCATCGCCTCCACCGGATCCACCGGCAACACCTCGTCGCCGGCCACCGGGCCGATCGGGAACGCCCCCAGCATGTTCTGCACACCCTGGTCGACCAACCGGTCTTGGGCGGCCACCAGCTCGGCCGGGGTGGCCGCCATCACGGCGTGGGCGGCGTCGGCGCGACGCGCCCCGAGCAGCGCGGCGAACCGGGACGCGAAGTCGGCGGCCATCTCCGGGGTCCGCACCATGCCCGCCGCCGGGCTTTCCGAAATCGCCTGGGAGAACAAGCCTTCAGCGGCGGGCACGGCCAGCAAGGTGGCGACCACGTGCGCGCCGGCGCTTTCGCCGAAGATGGTGACGTTGTCCGGGTCGCCGCCGAAAACCGCGATGTTGTCCCGCACCCAGCGCAACGCCAACACCAAATCACGCAGGTACAGGTTGCTGTCGATGGTGACCTCGGGGGTGGACAGCGACGACAGGTCCAGGCAGCCCAACGCACCGAGCCGGTAGTTGACCGAGACATACACACAGCCGCCGCGGGCCAGCGCGGCCCCGTCGTACAGCGGGGTGGCCGAACTGCCCAGGATGTATCCGCCGCCGTGAATGAACACCATCACCGGCAGCGGATCGGGCCCGGTGACCTGCGGGGCCACCACGTTGAGGGTCAGGCAGTCCTCCCCCATCGGCTGGTACTTGCCGGGGCTGACCATCGTGTAGCGACGCTGCTGCGGCGCGCATTTGGTGAACCCGTGACAGTGCCGCACCCCCGACCACGGCTCGGCGGGCTGCGGCGCCCGGAACCGCAGCGCCCCCACCGGCGGGCGCGCGTACGGGATGGACCGCCACCGGTGCACCCCGCCGCGGGTGAACCCTTCGACGATGCCGGTGGCGATGGTCGCGCGGACGGGGTGTTGGTGCATGACCGAACGGTAGCGAATTTCCCGCCCCGGCCACGCCAAGCCCAACCAATTCGCCGGCGGCGGTTAGCCTGACGGGATGCGAAACGCTGTGCTGGTCGCCGTGTTGCTGCTGGTTGCCGGGTGTTCACGGGCGACGGTCGGCCACCCGGAATCCCCGCACCCCGGCGCGCCGGCACCGTCGTCGCGAACCACCACCGCCACCTCGGCGCCGGTGTCGTCCACGCCCCCGGATGCCGGCGCCCCGGTCGCCGCGGTGATCGCCTGGGTGGAAGCCGGGCGGCGGGTCGACGCCGCCGGCTACCACAGCGCCACCCGCGACGGCGCCACCACCGAACTCGGCGACGACATCGGTTTCACCACGCCCGCGGATGCGACCGGTGAGACGACCTGCATGACCGAGGCCGGCGCGCTGGCCTGCCTGGTCGACTTGACCAATCCGCCGCCCCGCCCGCAGGACGTCTACGGGGCGTGGCAGGGCAATTGGGTGGATTTCGACGGCTCCAGCGTGCAGGTCGGATCCGCCCACGCCGACCCCGGGCCCTTCCTGCGCGGCGACGGTCCCGGGCTGCCCTACGGGGCGGCGCTGGCCTTCGGCGACTACCGGTGCCGGGCCGACCCGGCCGGGCTGATTTGCGTGAATTACGCCCACCGTTCGGCGGCGCGGTTCAGCGCGGCGGGGATCACCCCGTTCGGGTGCCTGCACCCGGTGCCGACCCCGCCGGGCGTCGGGAAGAAATTCAGCTGCTGAGGCCCCGTGGCTTAACGCCAGCCGTCGGCGGCTTGGGCCGCCCGCATCAGCGTGTCGCACAGCTGCCGCAGCTCGCCGGCCGCGGCCCCCTCGTCTAGCGCCGTGGCCACGTCTTCGGCCGCGCAGCGCACCTGGTACACCCGGTCGGACAGCGCGGCGGCTTCCTCGGCGGTGAGCACCACCGCGTCCGGCGGCAGGGTCACCTTGCCGCCGTTGATCTGGGCGCGCTGCTCGTAGGCGCGCTGCCGGCACGATTGCCGACAGTATTGGCGGCGGCGGCCGGTCCCGGTATCGGCCACCTCACGGCCGCACCAGCGGCAGGGTTGTGGTTTACCGCGGCGGGTCACGCTTGGTGACTCTAGTCGGGCGCACCCGGCGGTCCCGGTATCATGGAGGGTCGCGTCGCAGCCCGGGAACTCCGTTCGTCGTTGCTGCGTTGTTAGCCCCGTAGAGAATTTGCTTAACGGAATCTAGGAAAGGTTGGGCCGATGGCTGATCGCGTCCTGAGGGGCAGTCGCCTCGGAGCCGTGAGCTACGAGACCGACCGCAACCATGACCTGGCACCGCGTCAAGTCGCGCGGTACCGCACCGAGAACGGTGAAGAGTTCGACGTCCCGTTCGCCGACGACGCCGAGATCCCCGGCACCTGGATTTGCCGCAACGGGATGGAAGGCACCCTGATCGAGGGTGAGCTGCCCGAGCCCAAGAAGGTCAAGCCGCCCCGTACCCACTGGGACATGCTGCTAGAGCGCCGCTCGGTCGAGGAGCTCGAAGAGCTGCTCAAGGAGCGGTTGGACCTGATCAAGTCGCGTCGCCGCGGGTAGCGGAGCCCCGCCGAGATTGACGCTAGCGCGGAAAACGTCGAGAGGGTCCCGCGCCAACGTCGATCTCGGCGCATAGGCGCACAAGGCGCATAAGGCGGCCTTAGCCGACCGCGCTGCGGGCCCGGTTCAGTCGCCCGCTGATCCCCCACCGGGCGACTTTGATCATCGCCTCCCGGATGTTGGAGCCGCTCATCTTGGACACACCGAGCTCACGCTCGGTGAAGGTGATGGGCACCTCGACGACGACGAAGCCGTTGTTGATGGCCCGCCAGGTCAGGTCGATCTGGAAGCAGTACCCTTTCGACTCCACCGCGGCCAGGTCGATCTTTTCCAGCACCTCGCGCCGGTAGGCGCGATACCCGGCGGTGATGTCGTGGATCCCGACGCCCAGCAGCAGCCGCGAATAGGTGTTGGCGGTCTTGGACAGCGCCAGCCGCCGCCACGGCCAGTTGCGCACCGCCCCGCCGTCGACGTAGCGCGACCCGATCGCCACATCGGCCCCGCCGTCCACGGCGTCCAGCAGTCGGTGCAGCTGCTCGGGGGCGTGGCTGCCGTCGGCGTCCATCTCCACGATCACCGCGTACTCGCGGGCCAGTCCCCAGGCGAACCCGGCCAGGTAGGCCGCACCCAACCCGGCCTTGGCGGTGCGGTGCATCACGTGCACCCGGTCCGGGGCGGCCGCCGCCAGATCGTCGGCGAGCTGCCCGGTGCCGTCCGGGCTGCCGTCGTCGACCACCAGCACGTGCACCTCGGGCCGGGCCTCGCGGACCCGGCCCAGGATCAGCGGCAGGTTCTCCCGCTCGTTGTAGGTGGGGATCACCACCAGCGTGCGCTGGCTGGGACGGTCACCGGCAGCCTGGTCACTGCGCTCTGCATGGCCGCGGGTCATCTGGCTCCTCTTTCTGGCCCGGAGCGGGCTACGGGGTGATGGTGGTGGTGAGCGGTCATCGGCGCCGCTCCTCGGCATCGTCGCCGGTGCGGTCGTTCACGGTCCGGAACAGACGACGAAACGCACGCGTGGACCATCCATTCTGCAGCACCGCGCCCAGAACCACCGCGGCACCCGCTGCGACCAGCACCCATTGCACCAGCGGCCCCCACCGGGTGGCCAGGGTCAGCGACGTCTTGAGCCGCACCTGGTTGTCCAGGTAGGCGGGTTGGAAGAACTCCGTGCTGGCCAGTTCGCGGCCGTCCGGGGCGATCACCGCGCTGACGCCGGTGGTGCCGGCCACCACGACGTAGCGGTCGTGTTCGACCGCGCGCGCCTTGGCGAAGGCCAGCTGCTGCCGGCTCATCGTCTTGGTGAAGGTGGCGTTGTTGGTGGGCACCGCCAGCAACTGGGCACCGTTGAGCACCGATTCGCGCGGCGCCCGGTCGAAGATGACCTCCCAGCAGGTGGTGACCCCGACCGGCACCCCGGCGGCGTGCACCACCCCCGAGCCGTGACCGGGCACGAAGTAGCCGGCGCGGTCGGCGTAGCCGGACAGATGGCGGAAGAAGCCCCGCCACGGCAGGTACTCGCCGAACGGCTGCACGATCCGCTTATCGTGCTGCTCGGCCGGGCCGGCCTGCGGATCCCACACCACGACCGAGTTCAACGCCACCGGGTCATCCGGGGTCCAGCCCGGGCCGGCGCGCACCGTGCCGACCAGGATCGGGGCGCCGATCGCCTGGGCGGCCTCGGCGATCCGCTGCCCGGCGTCCGGGTTGACCAGCGGATCGATATCGGAGGAGTTCTCCGGCCAGATCACGAACTGCGGCTGCGGGGCCCGCCCGGCGTGGACGTCGGCGGCCAGCTGCAATGTCTCCCGGACGTGGTAGTCGAGCACTTCGCGGCGTTGGGCGTTGAAGTCCAACCCGAGCCGGGGCACGTTGCCTTGCACGGCGGCCACGGTGACGGCGGGTTCGTTGCCCGATCCCACCCCGGCGTGCCGCACCGACGGCCACACCAGCACCGTGGCGAACAACACCAGGCAGATGCAGGCGCCCGGCAGCAGCACCGCCGGCGGCTCGGTGTGGCCGGAGTCCAGGAGTCGGTCGCGTTGGAACCAGCCCACCAGTTCGACCGCGAACGCCGTCGCCGCGCAGCCGACCAGCACGATCGCCGTCGACAGCAGCGGCACCCCGCCGACGGCCGCCAACGGCAGGAACGGACCGTTGGTTTGCCCGAAGCCCACCACGCCCCACGGGAACCCGCCGAACGGGAAGGTGGATTTCGCCCACTCCTGCCCCGCCCACAGCACCGCAAACCAGATCGGCCAGCCCGGCAGCGCGCGCACCACGACGGCCAGCAGTCCGAACAGGCCGGGAAACAGCGCGCACACCAGCGCCAGCACCAGCCAGGGCACCGTGCCGACCAGCGTGCTGATCCAGGGCAGCAGCGGCAGGTAGAACGCCACGCCGAACAGGAAGCCGTAGCCGAAGCCGCCGGCCACGGTGGTCGCCGAGTGGATGAGCACCGCCGCCAGCACCGCGAACGCGACCACCGCGGCCCACCACCACTGCAACGGCGGGAAACTCGCGCACAGCAGCAGCCCGGCCACGATGGTGGCGCTCAGTTGCGGCAGCCGCGCCCACACGGCGGCGCCGAAACCCGGCAGCCGGTCGGCGATCGCGGTGCCCAGCCGGCCCAGGCGGCGCCCGGCCGCGGCCCCCAGTTCGCGGGCCAGCCGCAGCGCCTCCGGTATCTCCCGGTCCTCGGGGTAGCGGTGCGGCTCGTCGAACGGATCCTCGAAGGGGTCGTCGTCGCCGAACGGCTCGTCAAACGGGTCGTCGTCGCCGACCACCGGGATGGTTTCGGTGTCGTCGTCGGGCCGCGCGGTCCCGTCGAACCGCTTACCGCCCCTAGCCATACAGAACCGCACCCCGGTGCACGGTTTGCCGGCAACGCGGCAGGGGGTCGGTAGGGTCCAGCCGCGGCAGCGGCGGGACTTGCGAGCGCGGGTCGGTGGACCAGCGTTGGACGGCGTCGCGGGGTGCGCTGACGGTCAGCTCCCCGGTCTCCCAGACGGCGTAGCTGGCGGGCGCCCCGGGGACCAGCGTGCCGGCGACGCCGTCGTGGACCCCGCCGGCGCGCCAGCCGCCGCGGGTCGCGGCAGCAAACGCCGCCCGCGGTGACACCGCGCTGCCGGGGGTCCGGTGGCTGGCCGCCGCCCGCACCGTCGCCCAGGGATCCAGCCCCGTCACCGGGGCGTCGGAGCCAAACGCGAGGGGCACGCCATGGGATGCTAGCAGGGAAAACGGGTTGAGCTTGCTGGAGCGCTGGACTCCGAGACGGCGGGCGTACATGCCGGTGTCGCCGCCCCACAGCGCATCAAAATTGGGTTGCATGCTGGCGAGGACGCCCCAGGCGCCCAACTGGGCGGCCTGCTGATCGGTCACCATCTCCGCGTGCTCCAGCCGGTGCCCGCACCGGGCGACCGCGGCCACCCCGAAATGCTCGACGACCCGCGCCAACGCGGTGACCGCCGCCGCCACCGCGGCGTCCCCGATCACGTGAAAGCCGGCCGTGATGCCCGCTTCGGTGCAGGCCCACAGGTGCGCGGTGATGGTGTCGGTGTCGAGGTAGCAGGTGCCGGTGTGCTGCGGGGCGTCGGTGTAGGGCTCGTGCAGCCAGGCGGTGTGCGATCCCAGGGCGCCGTCCACGAACAGATCCCCGGCCAGCCCGTGGGCCCCGGTGTGCTCCAGCAGTTCGCGGGCCTGCGCGGCGCTGGTCACCGCCTCACCCCAGTACCCGATCACCTCCACCCCGTGCTGCAGGCCGCGCAGTTCGCGCCAGTCGTCGAGACCGCCGATGTCGGGGCCGGCGCATTCGTGGACGGCGACAATGCCGTGCGCGGCCGCGGCGTCCAAGGCCGCGGTGCGGGCTTCGGCGCGCTGCGCGGCGGTCAGCAGATCCCGCGCGGCGGCCCGCACCCGGTGATGGGCGTCCCCGGTCAGCGGCCGCTGCGGGTCGGCGGCCAGGTCCGGGATCCGGCGCCGCAGCCCGGTGGAGGCCAGCGCGGAGTGCGCGTCGACGCGGGCGAGGTAGCCGGGCCGCTCGCCGAGCACCGCGTCCAACTCCGCGGTGGCCGGGGCGGTGCTGTCCGGCCAGGTCGTCTCATCCCAGCCGTGCCCCCACACCGGTTGGCCCGGATGCGCGGCCGCGTAGTCGGCGATCAGCTGCAGGCAGTGCTGCCGGGAGGACGCCGCCCGCAGGTCCAGACCCGACAGGGTCAACCCGGTCGCGGTGAGGTGGATGTGGCTGTCCACGAAGGCCGGGGCCACGAAGCCGCCGTCCAGATCGACGACGTCGGCGTCGGGGAACCGTTCGCGGCCGACGGCGTCGCTGCCCAACCACGCCACGACGCCGTCGCGCACCGCCATCGCGGTGGCGTCCGGGTGGGTCGGGCTGTGGATCCGGCCGCCCAGCAGCAGCCTGGTCGGACTCGGTGTCGTCACGGCGTAAAACTACGGGGTTGCGGTGACACGTTGTGGTGCGGGCTCAATCGGCGTGTCGGTGCAGCGCGGGTGCGGGCACATCGGTGACGTCGATGACCTCACCGTCGATGTAGTCGCCGTGGCCGGGTCGTTCCCCGGGGTTGCGCGGGGCGCCGGCCGTCATGACCGTGACCAGCGGGGCGTGTCGGCCGATGCCGCGCACGGCCAGCGCGGTGACCACCGGGCGGGCGATCACCCGCGTCGCCGGCAGCAGCAGCAGCAGCCCCGCCACGGTGCTGACCAGGCCGGGAACGATGACCAGCACGGTGCCCAGCGCGACCAGCGCACTGTCGGTGAACGCGCCGCCCGAGCGCAGCCGGCGCAGCTGGCGTCGGGCCTGCGCACCCGCCAGCACCAGTCCGCCGACGAACGTGGCCGCCAGCACCAGCAATGTCCACCCGAACCCGATCGTGGAGGTCAGCGCAACCAGCGCCGCCAGTTCGACGACGGCGTAGCCGAGAAACAGTCGCGTGCCCATGTGCAGCCAACGTATCGCGGCGCGCCTTTGGTTCCTTGGGTCGCCGCCGCGTGGGTAATAGATTGGGCGGAATGACGACGATCGAGTTCGACACCCCCAACGGGCCCATCGACGCCTTACTGGATGTTCCGGACGGACACGGCCCGTGGCCGGGCGTGGTGGTGGTCCACGATGCGGTGGGCTACGGCCCCGACAACGCGGCGATCTCGGGACACATCGCCGCCGCTGGATACATCGCGCTCACGCCGAACCTGTACGCCCGCGGTGGCCGGGCCCGCTGCATCACCCGGGTCATGCGGGAGTTGCTGACCAAGCGTGGTCGCGCCCTCGATGACATCCTGGCCGCCCGCGACCACCTGCTGGGCATGCCGCAGTGTTCCGGGTCGGTCGGTATCGCGGGGTTCTGCATGGGCGGCGGTTTCGCGCTGATCATGTCGCCCCAGGGGTTCGCCGCGTCGGCGCCGTTCTACGGCACCCCGCTGCCGCGGCAGCTGAGCGAAACCCTGGACGGGGCGTGCCCGATCGTGGCCAGCTTCGGCGCCCGCGATCCGCTGGGGGTGGGCGCCCCGACCCGGCTGCGCCGGGTCGTCGAACACAAGGGCATTCCGGCCGATATCAAGGTCTACCCGCACGCCGGGCACAGCTTCGCCAACAAACTGCCCGCCCAACCGCTGCTGCGCGTCGCCGGGTTCGGCTACAACGAGGCCGCCACCGCCGACGCCTGGGCCCGGGTGTTTGCGTTCTTCGGCGAACACTTGGGCGGTTCGCCACAGCCCTGACGGCTGCGGCTCGCCGCCGCGGTTAGCGGAGGTTGGCGGCGCGCAGTTCCAGGCCGAGGTTGTTGGTCATGCCGCCGCGCAGTTTGCTGAAGAAGTTGAACACCCGGCCGATCAAGCCGTAGCGCTTGCCGATCGCGTCGTAGACGGTGCCGTTGTGCGATGGGTCCAAGATGGTGGCGGTCGCCTCGATCGCCTCGCTCTTGGGCCGGCCCCGCAGATCGCAGGCCGCCAGCGTCACCCGCGGGGTGTTGCGGATCCGCTTGACCTTCCAGGACTTCCCCTCGGTGATCACCAGCAGCCGGTCACCGTCGGCGGCGGCCCAGATCGGGGTGGGTTTGGGCCGGCCGTCCTTGGTGAAGGTGGTCAACAGGATGTAGTCGGACTTCGCGAGGTCGGCGAACGTGGGAGCCACGGTTCGACTCTAGCGGCGAGCAGACGCAAAAGCCCCCTTACGGGACCGTTTTCGGGGGCTTTTGCGTCTGCTCGCCGAAACTAGCCCTCGAGGTCGCCTTCGGTCTCCAGCAGCGCCTGACGCAGCCCGTCGAGGGTGGCTTGCTGCGGCTCGGCCCACATGCCGCGGCCGGCCGCCTCCAGCAGCCGCTCGGCCATCCCGTGCAGCGCCCAGGGGTTGGACTCGGCCATGAACTTGCGGTTGTCGGGGTCCAACACGTAGCGCTCGCTGAGCTGCTCGTACATCCAGTCGGCCATCACATGGGCGGTGGCGTCGTAGCCGAACAGGTAGTCGACGGTGGCCGCCATCTCGAAGGCGCCCTTGTAGCCGTGTTTGCGCATCGCGGTGATCCAGCGCGGGTTGACCACCCGGGCCCGGAACACCCGGGTGGTCTCCTCGGACAGGGTGCGGGTGCGGACCGCGTCGGGGCGGGTGTTGTCACCGATATAGGCCGCCGGTGCCTGCCCGGTCAACGCCCGCACGGTGGCCACCATGCCGCCGTGGTACTGGAAATAGTCGTCGGAGTCGGCGATGTCGTGTTCGCGGGTGTCGGTGTTTTTGGCCGCCACGGCGATGCGTCGGTAGGCCCGGTTCATGTCGTCGCTGGCGGGTCGGCCGTCCAGGTCGCGGCCGTAGGCGAAACCACCCCACGCGGTGTACACCTGCGCCAGGTCGGCGTCGTCGCGCCAGTTGCGGCTGTCGATCAGCTGCAGCAGCCCCGCCCCGTAGGTGCCCGGCTTGGAGCCGAAAATCCTTGTGGTGGCGCGCCGCTGGTCGCCGTGGGCAGCCAGGTCGGCCCGCGCGTGGGCCCGCACATAGTTGTCGTCGTCGGGCTCGTCGAGGTCGGCCACCAGCCGCACCGCGTCGTCGAGCATGGTCACCACGTGCGGGAAGGCGTCCCGGAAGAACCCGGAGATGCGCACCGTCACGTCGATGCGGGGCCGGCCCAGCTCGGCCAACCCGATCGCCTCCAGGTCCACCACCCGACGCGACGCGTCGTCCCACACCGGCCGAACACCCAGCAGCGCAAGCACTTCGGCGATGTCGTCGCCGGCGGTGCGCATCGCCGAGGTGCCCCACACCGATAAACCCACCGAGGCCGGCCAGCGCCCGTAGTCGTCGCGGTAGCGGGCCAGCAGCGAATCCGCCATGGCCACCCCGGTTTCCCACGCCAGCCGGGACGGCACCGCCTTGGGGTCCACCGAGTAGAAGTTGCGCCCGGTGGGCAGCACGTTGACTAGCCCGCGCAGCGGTGAGCCCGACGGTCCGGCCGGGATGAACCGACCGTCCAAGGCGCGCAGCACCTGCTCGATCTCGCTGGCGGTGCCGGCCAGCCGCGGCACCACCTCGGTGGCCGCGAACCGCAGCACCGCGGCGACATCGGGGTTGTCGGTGAGTCGCGCGACGGCGTCGGGATCCCAGCCGGCATCCTGCAGCGCGGCGACCAGCCCGCGGGCCGCCGCCTCGGTCTCATCGACACAGGCCCGCTCGTCGGTGCCGTCCTCGGCCAGCCCGAGCGCCTGACGCAGGCCGGGCACCGAGTGTTCGCCGCCGAACAGTTGACGCGCCCGCAGGATCGCCAACACCAGATCCAGTTGCTGTTCCCCGGCGGGGGCTTGACCCAAAATGTGTAGCCCGTCGCGGATCTGCACATCCTTGATCTCGCACAGCCACCCGTCGACGTGCAGCAGCATGTCGTCGAACTGCTCGTCTTCGGGACGCTCGGCCAGCCCCAGGTCGTGATCCATCTTGGCGGCGCGGATCAGCGTCCAGATCTGCTGGCGGATCGCGGGCAGCTTGCCGGGGTCCAGCGCGGCGATGGTGGCGTGCTCATCGAGCAGCTGCTCCAAACGGGCGATGTCGCCGTAGCTTTCGGCGCGTGCCATCGGCGGGATGAGGTGATCGATCAGCACCGCGTGCGCGCGGCGTTTGGCCTGGGTGCCCTCCCCCGGGTCGTTGACCAGAAACGGGTAGATCAGCGGCAGATCACCCAGCGCGGCGTCTGGCCCGCAGCCCGCCGACATCCCCAGGGTCTTGCCGGGCAGCCACTCCAGGTTGCCGTGCTTGCCCAGATGCACCACGGCGTCGGCGTCAAAGCTGTTCGGAAAATCCGAACCGAGCCAGCGGTAGGCGGCCAGGTAGTGGTGGCTGGGCGGTAGGTCCGGGTCGTGGTAGATCGCCACCGGGTTCTCGCCGAAGCCGCGCGGCGGCTGCACCAGCAGCACCACGTTGCCGGCCCGCAGTGCGGCGATGACGATTTCACCGTCCGGGTCGTTGGTCCGATCGACGAACAACTCTCCGGGCGGTGGCCCCCAGTGCTGCTGCACGGCGGCGGCGAACTCGGCGGGCAGGGTGGCGAACCAGGCGCGATAGTCCTTGGCGGACACCCGGGTCGGGTTGCCGGCCAGCTGCGCTTCGGTCAGCCAGTCCGGATCCTGTCCGCCCGCCTCGATCAACGCGTGGATCAACGCGTCACCGTCCCGGGCGTCGAGGCCGGGCAGCTCCCCCACTCGGTATCCGTGGTCGCGCAGCGCGGCCAGCAGCGCCACCGCGCTGGCCGGGGTGTCCAGGCCGACGGCGTTGCCGATGCGGGCGTGCTTGGTCGGATACGCCGAAAACACCACCGCCACCCGTTTGTCGGCGGCGGGGATGCCGCGCAGCCGCCCATAGCGCACCGCCAGACCCGCGACGCGGGCGCAGCGCTCCGGGTCGGCGACATACGAGATCAGTCCTTCGTCGTCGATTTCCTTGAACGAGAACGGAACCGTGATGATGCGCCCGTCGAACTCGGGGACCGCGACCTGGCTGGCGACGTCGAGCGGGCTCAGGCCGTCGTCGTTGGCGCACCACTGGTCCCGGTCGGTGGTCAAACACAGGCCTTGCAGGATCGGGATGTCCAGCGCCGCCAGGTGTTCGACGTTCCAGCCGTCATCGTCGCCGCCGGCCGCGGCCGTCGCCGGCTTGCTGCCGCCGGCGGCCAGTACGGTGACGATCATCGCGTCGGCGCGCCGCAGCGTGTCCAGCAGTTCGGGTTCGGCGGTGCGCAGCGACGCGCAGTACAGCGGCAGCGCGCGACCCCCGGCCGCCTCGATCGCGGTGCACAGCGCCTCGATGTAGCCGGTGTTGCCGGCCAGTTGCTGGGCCCGGTAGTACAACACCGCGATGGTCGGCCCGTCGGCAGCACCGGCGCCGTGCCGCTCCAGCAGGCCCCAGGTCGGGGTGGCCACCGGCGGCGAAAACCCGATCCCGGTCATCAGCACGGTGTCGGACAAGAAGGCGTGCAGTTGGCGCAGGTTGGCGACGCCGCCCTGGGCGAGATAGATGTGCGCTTGCACGGCGATACCGGCCGGAACGTTGGAGCGGTCCATCAGCTCGGCGTCCGGGGTTTGCTCACCGCTGACCATCACGGCCGGGACCCCGCTGGCCAGCACCGCGTCGATGCCGTCTTGCCAGGCCCGGTAGCCGCCCAGGATGCGGACCACCACGACGGCGGCGCCGTCGAGCAGGTCGGGCAGGTCCTCGACGAGCAGCCGCGCCGGATTGGCCCACCGGTAGCGCGCGCCGCTGGCGCGGGCGGTGATCAGGTCGGTGTCGGAGGTCGACAACAGCAGCACGGTGGGATCGGGCACCCACCATTCGTACCGTATCGCCGAAAACTGAGGTACGCGGCTACTCTATTCGGCTGCGGCAAGGCGGCGCCATAGTCGAGTGGCCATCAGCTTATAGGTGCTGACCCGACCGAACCGAGGATCCGAAATGTCCAACGTCGATACTGCCCGGTCCGCTTACCAGGCGTTTAGCCGCGGGGATCTGGCGGCTTTGAAAGAGTTCTACGCCCCAGACGCCGTCTGGTACTCCTCCGACGAGATTGAGCCGGGCGGGGAGGTGCGCGGACGTGACGAGATCATCGACATGATGGCGCGGCTGCCCGAGTACTGGAGCACCGTCACGATCGAGCCGCGCGAGTACATCGACGGCGGCGACTATGTCGTCGCGCTCGGTACCCAGCGCTTCGCCAACGACAAGGGCAGCGCGGAGTCCCCGTTCGTCAACGTGTTGAGGTTCGACCGCCAGGGCAAGGTTGTCCGCGGTGAATTCCACGCCGACAGCGCGAAAATGGCGAAACTGCAAGCCTAACCGGTCCCATGCTGAGGAATGCCGTCCTGCTGCGTCGCGGAATGCGTCGGCGCACGCCCCGCGACAGCCTCAGCTCAGCCGGTTGCGACGCACCGATCGCATTGCCAAGCAACACCATCGAGCAGAAGCAAATGACGGTGCTGTTCGTCGGTGTGGTGCAATCGGCGGACATCGCGGCGGCGCTCGGCGCACCACGCTTCGGCGAAGTCATGGCCGCGCTATTCGACTGCTGGGCGATGGTGGTCCGCCGCTACGGTGGCATCGTCGACACGTGCACCGAGGCGGGCGTCGTGGCGGTGTTCGGCGCCCCGGTCGCGTTGGCGGACCATGCCGTACGGGCCTGCTGCGCCGCCCTGGACATTCACACCGAAACGCAGTGCCTGAGCGCACAGCTGGAGGATGCCGACGGCGTGCTGCTGCAGTTGCGGGTGGGCCTGCACTCGGGTCGGGTGATCGTCGGCGGAAGCGGTTGCACCCCACTGAGTTACACCACACTCGGGGCCGAAGCCGGGCTGGCCCAGCGGGTGGAGTCAGTGGCACCGCCGGGCGGCGTGATGCTGACCGAGACCACCGCTGGGCTGGTCCACACCCGCGCCGTGCTCGGCGAACGCGAGACGGTCAACGGGGCGCCCGCGCGACGGCTCATCTCGATGGCGAACCAGCGCCGATGGATCGACCCGGACCGGGAAATGAGCGCCTGACCGCCCGCTTAGGCGTCGGCTTGGGCCCGCTTGACCAGGCGCACCAGCTGGTCGCGGCGCTCGATGCCGAGCTTGGCGAAAATGCGGTAGAGGTGGCCGTCCACCGTGCGCACCGAAACGGTCAGCCGGTCGGCGATCTGGCGGTTGGATAACCCGGCCGCGACCAGCATCGCGATCTCGCGTTCCCGGTCGGTGATCGGGAGCGGCTGCGCCGCGGCGACGACGGCCGGGGTGCGGACTTCGCCCGACCCGGCCAGCCAGTGCGCCCGACTCGACGACTCCAATTCCTTGCTGCGGTGGCCGGCACGCGCGTGTTCGCGCGCCGCCTGCGCGGCGGCGTCGGCGGCCAGGGCGCCCGCCCCCATCTCCGCGAACCGGTCGGCGGCGGCGTCGAGGGTGTCGCCGTCGTGGTCGGCCAGGCCACGGGCGTAGGTGGCGATCGTCGTCGCCATCGGCGTGGTCAGGGTCTGCGCCAGCTCCCCCAGCCGGGCCGCGTGCACGCGGTCACCGAACCTGGCGGCGGTGTGCAGGGCGCGCATCTCGACCGCCGACATCCCCGATTGCTGCGCGATCTGCGCGGCGCGCGCCGCGTGCATCCGGGCGGCCGTGGTCTCGCCGACCGCCGCCCGCTCCCAGGCGCGGGCCAGCTCAAGTTCGGGCAAAAACGCGGCCACCTGCGGCCCGGAGGCGTGTTCGGAACGGCGCAGCGCCGCGCCGGCGGCCTCCCCATCGCCCCGCGCGCCTTCAGCCTGCGCCCACCAGGCGGACACCAGCATGGTCCAGGGCGACGGAAAGCCTTGCGACAGCGCCGATATCGAGTCGCAAAAGGCCGCGCACGCGGATGCCAGGGCGCCGCGGGACAGGTGCAAAAGCCCGCGCATGGTGTTCACCATGGCATCCGCCTGCGGGACACTGGCCGCCATCGCCGCGTAGCGTTGGCACACCCGCTCGGCCGCGGGGTGATCACCCGCGGCGGTGAACGCCAGCATCTCGGCCACCCCGATGGCGAAGCGTTGCGGTCCCGAATCGCTGAGCGCGGCCGCCCGCAGCCCGGTCTGCGCGGTGCGCTGCACCTCGTCAAACCGCCCGGCGAGGGCGCATGCGCAGCTCGTTGCGACCGCCGCCCACACCGTGGCCAGCGGCAGGGCATCCGAGGCACACAACGTCGGCCCGGCATCGAGCGCCGCGGCAACGTCCCCGGAAAAGAACGCAAACGACAACTCCAGGGCGGTGACCAGACCACGCACCGGCTCGGCGACCACGCACGCCTGGGTGGCGGCTAACGCCTCCCGCGCCGGGTCCACCCGGCCGCACACCCAAAACAGGTTCGCCGCCCGCTGACAGCCCCATCGCACGCTCAGCAGCTCGTCGCCCGGATCGGGAGCGACGTCGCCGAGCACCGCCTCGGCCTCCTCACCGCGGCCCTGCCAACTCAGGGCATCGGCCAGCACCAGCGCGGCGGACACCCCGCCGCCGCGGTCATACGCGAATCGGGCGAGCTCTTCGCCGTAACCGACGCTCGACATGGTCACCGCGGCGGCCGCCGCACCGATGAGGACATCGAGGTCCGGGGTCAGGTCGCTGTGCATCATCAACTGGGCCAGCCGGATCTGGCCGCGCACATCGGGTAACCGGGAGCGGCGCCGGTGGGTCTGAAGAGCTTGTGCCAGCAGGCCGTTGAGCTGGCGGGTCCGTACCACGCCGGCCAGCCGGAGGGCGGCTTCGCCCAGGACGGGGTGATTCAGCCGCGCCACCGTGTCGGATCCGTCGGCGACCAACTGGATAAAGCCGCGCCGCGCCAGGCGTGCCAGCGCCCGGTCATCGCAGAGTCCGCGCAGGATCTCCCAATCCAGCAGTTCTCCGACGGCCAGCATCTCGACCGCCTGCAATTCCTCCGGGGCAAGCGAGCGCAGCCGAAACTCGAGCAGGTCATAGAGTTCGCGGTCGGCGTGCAACGGTCCGCGAAGTTGCCAGCCGCCCTCGGTGTGGACCAAGATGCCGCTCTCCCGGCCCGCGCTCAACAGTCCCCGCAACAGCAGCAGATTGCCCGCGGTGCGCTCGTAGAGTTCGGTGACCAGCCGGGGCTCGACGGCATCGCCGAGCACGGCGCGGGCGAGTTCGCCGGTCTGATCCCGGGTGAACGCCGCGATGTGCAGGTTGAGCAACAGCCGGTCTTTCAGCAGCGCCGTCACCGGGTCGGGCACCGCCTCGGCCGACCGGATCGCCACGATCAACCGGGTGCTACCGCGCGCGGCCAGCCGGTGCACCAGCATTGCCGACAGCGGGTCGAGCAACTGGGCGTCGTCCACGACCAGAACCAGGTCGGGTTCTTGAGCCAGGCTGTCGTGCGCGGCCGCCAGCATCGTGGCAGGTTCATGGGCCGCCTCGACGGTCACCGAGCGCGAGAAAGCCCCCAACGGCACCGCGCACCCCGTTTCGGTGCCCAGCACAAACCGCACCGTGCGCCCGCCCGACTCGAGGGTGTGGGCGAGGGCGCGAGCCAGTGTCGATTTGCCGACCCCGCTGTCGCCGATCAACGCCACACCGCGGCGGCCGTCGCCGTCGTTCAGGGCGGTCAACGCCTGATGGAACACGGCGTCGCGCGCCACGATGGGCCAACCGGGCCTCGAGGCGGCATCTGCGTGCACCTGACCCCCATAGCCTGCTGGACGGCGCGTGTCGGGGGCAGTTTACGCCCGTGTCCAGGGCAAATGTGCGAAGTTAGTCCTCGAGATGCCGGTCGTGGTCCCAGTGCTCAAGCCACGATTGCAGGTTGTAGACGCCGAACGCACTGAGCGTCAGCAGCACACCGGTGAAGACGGGCAGCAAAGCGTCCATCATCGGGCGCGGGGCCGTGCCGGTTGTCGCTCGGCGGTGGACATTTCGGGTCGTGTCTTCCTGCGGGTGGGGTGAATCCGGGTTGATACCAACAACCTATGACCGGGAATCCCTTGCCGCACGAGTAGCGGATTACCTCTCTTTCGGCATCACCGGTAGCGCAACGCAGACAGGTGGTTTTCGGCGCGCTTACCCACGCTCAACTGCGCCGTTGCACCACACGGTGCTCGACGACACCGAACGCACTGTCACTGAGTTTGCCTAGCGCCGCCAACAGGACGATGGCGAGCACCATCACATCGGTGCGGCCGGTGTTCTGGCTGTCGATCAGCAGGAACCCCAAGCCTTTCGAGGACGCGATCAGTTCGGCGGCAACTAGGAACAGCCACGCATTGGCCAAGCCTAATCGGAGCCCATTCAGCAGGGCAGGCGCGGCAGCAGGCAGTTGCACGGTCAGCAACAAAGACACACCGCGCCGGCCGTAGGCCCGTCCCACCTCAAGCAGGTGCGGGTCGACGTGGGAGAGCGCCGATGCCGTCGTGGTGTACACGGGGAAGAAAGCTCCGAGCGCGACCAGCAGAATCTTTGGTTCTTCGCCGATGCCGAACCACAGGAGCAGCAGCGGAACCCACGCCAAGGACGGCACCGTCCGAAAGGCTTCGACCGTCGGCGCCAACAGCCGGCGCACCATGACCGACAAACCCACCAGTGAACCGAGGACGAGCGCCGCCACCGCGCCGCACAAGTAGCCGAGGACCGCTCGGCAGATGCTGACCCGCAGATGCGTCCACAGCTCGTCGCGGCGCGCTAATTCGGTCAACGCGCTGATGACATCGGCAGGTGGCGGCAGCTGGCTCGCGGAAAACACGCCGTTGGCCGTGACCAGTTGCCACACCCCGAGCAATACCAGCGGAGCGATCGAGCCGAGTAGCAGCGCTGGCGCGCGCCGCAGCGCTGCGCGGGCCGCTACGGCGCCGACTGCTGGGCGAATTTCGGTTCGGTCAGCGTCGCGAGCGCGCCCCGGCCAGCGTCTTCGGACTTGATGTCGTTGTCGGTCACGGCGAGCGGCAAAATTCTGGTGAGCACCGCGCGCAGGGGATCGCCCGGCACGAGATCGATGTCCAGCGCCGTGCGCTGCAACTCCTCCTTGGCCACGCTCGAGGAGATCTTCGCTTCCCGCGCGAGAAGCTGCGTCAACTCGTCCGGATGCGCTGTCGCCCACGTGCGAGCCTCCTGATAGACATTGGTGACCGACTGCACGACGTCGGGACGCGACGAGATGACTTCCTCGCGAGCATTCAAAACGCCGTATGTGTTGAAATCGGGGTTGCGGTACAGGAATCGGGAACCCTGCTCCTGCACCGTCTGCGCGATGAACGGGTCCAACCCGGACCAGGCGTCCACATCGCCGCGCTCAAGCGCGGTTTTGCCGTCTGCGTGCTGCAAGTTGACGATTTCGACGTCTTTTCGCGAAAGACCCGCCGTCGCGAGCGCTTGCAGCAGGAAATAGTAGGGATCGGTTCCTTTGGTCACCGCGATCTTCTTGCCCCTGAGGTCGGCCACCGAGGTGAGCGGTGAGTCCTTGGCCACGACCAGCGCCGCCCACTCGGGCTTGGCCCAGATCTGGACGACCTTGATGGGTGTGCCGTTGGCGCGCGCCGCGAGTGCGGCCGCGCCGGCGGTGGACCCGAAGTCCAGCGCGTTGGAACGCAGCCCTTCGTTGGCCTTGTTGCTGCCGGCCGACAATACCCAGGTCACTTGGTACCCGTCGTTTTCCAGCAAATGCCGATCGCGCACGACGAGGCTGAGCGGGTTGTAGTACGCATAGTCCAGGTGGATCTGCTTGGAGGTGGGTGAGGCCCCATTGGTACCGCACGCCGAGGCCGCCAGCATGCCGATCACCACGGTCGCGGTCAGGCGGTGGTACTTCATACGGAGAGCTCCTGTTCATCGGGACCAACGTGTGCCGGTGCGGCACCCTCGATAAGGCCGAGTTCGCCCAGCAATCGGCCGCGCAGTGCGGCCAGTACCGGATCTGCGCGATCACGCGGCTTGGCGACCGGAACCTCCACGCTCGCGGCGATGGTGGCGCCGCCGGTTGCACCGGCGCCCAGCACCAGCACGCGGTCGGCGAGAAGCAACGCTTCGTCGACGTCGTGGGTCACCAACAGCGTGGTGGTGCCCGCCTGGTGCTGCACCTGATCCAGCAGATCCTGCATGCGCAGCCGCGTGAGCGCGTCCAGCGCCGCCAATGGCTCGTCGAGCAGCAACACGGCTGGGCGGCGGACGAGAGCTCGGGCGAGGCCAGCGCGTTGTGCCATGCCGCCGGAGACTTGGCGTGGCCGATGGTTCGCGAACCCCCGCAGACCGACCACCTCCAGCCAGTGCTGCACGGCGGCACGGCCTTCCGATCTTGGTGTACCTGCCGGGAGCCCGAACGCGATGTTGGCGGCCAGTGTCCGCCAGGGCAGCAGGCGTGGCTCCTGGAACACCACGGCACAGCGGGAATCGATGCCCCGCACCGCGGTGCCGTTGATGTCGATCTGCCCGGTGCTCGGGCGATCCAGACCGGCGACCAGACGCAGCACGGTCGATTTGCCGCTGCCGGAAGCCCCGAGCAAGGCGACAAGCTCGCCCGGGGCGAGTTCCATGTGCAGGTCCTGCAAAACAGCCCGTGGGCCAAATGCTCGGCCGACGCCGCGCAGCGAAACGCCCGCAGGCGGTCTGGCCGAGGTCATCGCTGCCACGATAGGAATCGCCACCCACCGACGACCAGGGTTAATTCTGCCGTGATTCGAACCGGTGGATCGACGGCTGCGCGTCGCCGCGGCTACCGTGAAGCGGTGCCCAGAACGCGCGACACCGACGCCTGTCCCGGCGCCCTGCAGACGCACCAGGCCGCCGACGGCGCGCTGGCGCGGGTGCGGCTGCCCGGCGGGCTGCTGAGCGCCGCGCAAATGGCCGCGCTGGCCCAGGCAGCGACCCGGCACGGGGCCGGCACGGTGGAGCTGACAGGTCGCGGCAATGTGCAGATCCGGGGCATCACCGACACCCGCGCCGTCGCGGAGGCGGTCGCCGCGGCCGGGCTGCTGCCGTCGGCCACGCATGAGCGGGCCCGCAATATCGTTGCCTCACCGCTGTCCGGTCGCGTCGGTGGCCGCACCGACGTCCGCGGCTGGGTTGCCGACCTGGACGCGGCGCTGCAAGGCGCCCCGCAGTTGGCGACGCTGCCGGGCCGGTTCTGGTTCAGCCTGGACGACGGCCGCGGCGACGTCTCCGGATTGGGCGCCGACGTGGGCGTCCACGTTCTCGACGACGCGGTGGCGCTGCTGATCGGCGGACGCGACACCGGGGTCCGCCTGGCGGCCGGCGACGTGGTGGATACGCTGGTCACGCTGGCTTCGCGGTTTGTGGAGATTCGCGGAAATGCGTGGCGAGTAACGGAATTGAGCGGACCACAGGACTTGTTGCCCGAGGCCGCCCCGGACGGCCAGCGGTTCGCGCCGGTCGGGCAGCCGCCGGTCGGGTGGATCGAGCAGGACGACGGCCGGGTGGCGTTGGGCGCGGCGGTGCCGCTCGGGGTGCTGACCGCCCACGTGGCCGAGTACCTGGCGGTGATCGGTGCGCCGCTGGTGATCACGCCGTGGCGCTCGGTGCTGGTGTGTGATCTCGACGAGGGGGTCGCCGACGCGGCGCTGCGGGTGTTGGCGCCGCTGGGTTTGGTGTTCGACGCCGACTCCCCGTGGCTGACCGTCAGCGCGTGCGTCGGCAGCCCCGGCTGCCGCCATGGGCTCGCCGACGTACGCGCCGATGCGGCCGCGGCCGCACGGGCCGGTGACGCGGGCGCCGGTCGGCGGCACTTCGTGGGCTGCGAGCGGGCCTGCGGTGCCCCGCCGGCCGGTCAGGTGCTGGTCGCGACCGGCCTGACCGAGCCGGCATACCGCATTTTGCCGGCGCATCGTTAGGGTGAGCGGGTGCTCGACTACCTGCGCGACGCCACCGAGATCTACCGGCAGTCGTTTGCGACCATCCGCGCCGAGGCGGATCTGGCCCGGTTTCCCGCCGACGTCGAGCGGGTGGTGGTGCGGCTGATCCACACCTGCGGCCAGGTCGACCTCGCCGAGCACATCGCCTACACCGCCGACGTCGTCACCCGGGCGCACGCGGCGCTGGCCGCTGGGGCACCCGTGCTGTGCGACTCGTCGATGGTGGCCGCCGGCATCACCCGCTCCCGGCTGCCGGCCGACAACCCGGTGGTGTCGCTGGTCGCCGATCCCGGCGCGGCCGAGCTGGCCGCCCGGCAGCACACCACCCGATCGGCGGCCGGGGTCCAGCTGTGGGCCGACCGGCTGGCCGGTGCGGTGGTGGCGATCGGCAACGCGCCCACCGCGCTGTTCCAGCTGCTGGAGCTGGTCGACGGCGGGGTCCCGGCGCCGGCCGCGGTGCTGGGCGGGCCGGTCGGGTTCGTCGGCTCCGCACAATCCAAACAGGAGCTGGTCGACAACCCCCGCGGCATGTCGTATCTGGTGGTCCGGGGCCGTCGCGGCGGCAGCGCCATGGCGGCGGCGGCGGTCAACGCGATCGCGAGCAGCGCCGAATGACCGCGCGCGGCACCTTATTCGGTGTGGGCCTCGGACCCGGGGACCCGGAGTTGGTGACGGTCAAGGCGGCCCGGGTGATCGGCGAAGCCGACGTGGTGGCCTACCACAGCGCCCGGCACGGCCGCAGCATCGCCCGCGGCATCGCCGAACCGTATCTGCGGCCCGGCCAGCTCGAGGAGCATCTGGTCTACCCGGTGACCACCGAAACCACCGATCATCCGGGCGGCTACGCCGGGGCGATCGAGGACTTCTACACCGAGGCCACCGAACGCATCGCCGCGCACCTGGCCGCCGGGCGCAATGTGGCGTTGCTGGCCGAGGGCGACCCGCTGTTTTACAGCTCCTACATGCACCTGCACACCCGGCTGACCCGCCGGTTCGACGCGGTCATCGTGCCGGGGGTGACGTCGATCAGCGCCGCCGCGGCCGCCACCGCAACACCGCTGGTGGCCGGCGACGAGGTGCTGTCGGTGCTGCCCGGAACGCTGGGGGTGGCCGAGCTGACGCGGCGGCTCGCGGACACCGACGCCGCGGTGGTGCTCAAGCTGGGCCGCTCCTATCCGGCGGTGCGCGAAGCCCTTTCGGCCGCCGGGCGGCTCGACGACGCGTTCTACGTGGAGCGGGCCAGCACCGCCGCGCAGCGGGTGCTGCCGGCCGGGGACGTCGATGAGACCGGGGTGCCGTACTTTTCGTTGGCGTTGCTGCCGGGCGGTCGGCGCGCCCCGACACCGACCGGCTCGGTCGCGGTGGTCGGGTTGGGCCCCGGCGGCATGGACTGGATGACGCCGCAGGCCCGCCGCGAGCTGGCCGCCGCGACCGACCTGATCGGCTACGGGCCGTACCTGGATCGGGTGCCGGGCCGCGACGGTCAGCACCGCCACCCCAGCGACAACACCGACGAGACGGCGCGGGCCCGGCTGGCCTGCACGCTGGCCGAGCAGGGCCGGTCGGTGGCGGTGGTCTCTTCGGGGGATCCGGGGGTGTTCGCGATGGCCACCGCGGTGCTGGAGGAGGCCAAGCAGTGGCCGGAGGTGCCGGTCCGGGTGGTTCCGGCGATGACCGCCGCCCAGGCCGTCGCCAGCCGGGTCGGGGCCCCGCTGGGCCATGACTACGCGGTGATCTCGCTGTCCGACCGGCTCAAACCGTGGGAGGTGATCGCGGCCCGGTTGACCGCGGCCGCGGCCGCCGACCTGGTGCTGGCGATCTACAACCCGGCGTCGAAAACGCGGACTTGGCAGGTCGCTACGATGCGCGATCTGCTGCTCGAACACCGTGATCCGGGCACCCCGGTGGTGATCGGGCGCGACGTGTCCGGGCCGGGTGAGGATGTTCGGGTGGTGCGGCTGGCCGATCTGGATCCGGCCGATGTCGACATGCGCTGTCTGCTGATCGTCGGCTCGTCGCAGACCCAGTGGTACGACGATCGCGTGTTCACCCCGCGCCGCTACCCGACCTGATCGTCGAGTGCACCCAGGACACCGCATCCTCGACCGTAGCCACCGTGTCCACCCCGGTCGGCAGCGATGGCCGCTCCACCATCACCACCGGGATGCCCAGTGCGGCTGCGGCGTCCAGCTTGGCCCGGGTCATGTCGCCGCCGCTGTTCTTGGTGACCAGTGCGTCGATCCGGTGGGTGTGCAGCAGCGCGTGCTCGTCGTCGTAGCGGTACGGTCCGCGGGACAGCAACACCTGATGGCGCGCCGGCAGCGTGTCCGGGTCCGGCGCGGTGACCACCCGGATCAAAAACCACGCGGCGCTGTCGGCGAAGGCGGCCACGCTGGATCGTCCGCTGGTCAAGAACACCCGCTCGAAACCCCGGGTGGCAACGGTTTTCGCGGCCTCGGTGTTCGAGGGCACCCGCAGCGCGTCACCGGGTTCCCAGCCCGGGCGGGCCAGGATCAGATGCGGCACACCCAATTCGGCGCACGCCGCGGCGGCATGAGCGGTGATGGTGGCCGCGAACGGGTGGGTGGCGTCGACGACGGCGTCGACGCGTTCCTCGCGCAGCCAGTGGCGCAGCCCGTCGACGCCGCCGAAACCGCCGACCCGCACCGCGCCCACCGGCAGCGCGGGGTCGGGGACCCGCCCGGCCAGCGAACTGATCACCGCGACATCGGGATGCAGCGCGACCGCCAGTGCCCGGGCCTCCGCGGTGCCACCCAGCAGCAGGACCTTCAATGCCGACTCCCCCGCGTGCGTCCGGTCGAGTATAGGTAGCTGTCGGTGAACCCCTCGGCGGCCAGCACCTCGCCGACGATGATGACGGCGGTTTTGGTGATCGCGGCCGCCTGCATCTGCGCGGCGACGTCGGCCAGCGTGCAGCGCAGTACCCGCTGCTGCGGCCAGCTGGCAAACGCCACCACCGCGCACGGTGTTTCGGGCCGGTAACCGCCGCCCAGCAGCTGCGGGACGATCGCGTCGATCTGCGCGGCCGCCAGATGCAACACCAACGTGCCGGCCCCGGCGAGGCTGGCCAGGTCCTCTCCGGGCGGCATCGCCGTGGACAGGGTGGCCACCCGGGTCAATGTCACGGTCTGCGCCACCCCGGGTACGGTGAGTTCCCGGCCCAGTTCGGCGGCGGCCGCCGCGAACGCCGGCACCCCGGGCACGATTTCGTACTCGATGCCCAGCGCGTCGAGCCGCCGGCATTGCTCGGCCAGCGCGCTATACAGCGACGGGTCGCCGGAGTGCAGCCGGGCCACGTCGTGGCCTGCGGCGTCGGCGTCGGCGAGTTCGGTGATGATCTGGTCCAGGGTCAGCGGCCCGGTGTCGACGATCCGGGCGTCCGGCGGGCAGTGGGCCAGCAGGTCGTCGGGCATGATCGAGCCGGCGTACAGGCAAACCGGGCATTGCTGCAACAGCCGTTGCCCGCGCACGGTGATCAGGTCGGCGGCGCCGGGCCCGGCGCCGATGAAGTACACGGTCACGGTGTCACCACCCATTGGGTGATGGGTCGTTGCGGCCGCCAGCCGGTGAACCCGCCCAGCGGTTCGCTGTGATAGTGCTGGAACCGGTGCAGTTCCCCGCGCAGACGCGAATGATGTTGTGCCAACAGTGCTTCGGATTCCACAGTGACAGCGTTGGCGACTAACCGGCCGCCGGCGGGCAGGTGCGCTAGGCACGCGTCGAGCAAACCGGGGTGGGTGAGGCCGCCACCGATGAAGATCGCCGACGGTTCGGCGGCCCCGTCGAAGGCGTCGGGTGCGGCACCGCGCACGTCGATGTTGACGCCGAACGCCGCCGCGTTGGCGACGATGTTCATCCGGCGCCGGCCGGCGTCGCGTTCGAATGCCACCGCGCTGCAGCCGCGGCCGCTGCGACACCACTCGACGGCGATGCTGCCGGAGCCGGCGCCCACATCCCACAGCCGCTCCCCGGGCCGCGGCGCCAACGCTGCCAGCGTCACCGCGCGAATGGTCTGCTTGGTGATCTGACCGTCGTGCACGAAGGCGTCATCGGGCAGCAGCAGCGTGCGCTGGTCAGGCAGGTAGCGCACCGCGACCACGTTGAGGTCGTCGACGTCGAGCGGCGCGTCGGTGGCCCACTCGCGCGCGATGCCGCTGCGACGACGCTCGGCGGGCCCGCCGAGTTGCTCGAGCACGGTGAACTCGGAGTCGCCGCGGCCGTACGCGTTGAGCAGCACCGCCAACTCTTTGGGAGTGGACCGCCCGCTCGACAGCACGATCGCCTGGCCGCCGCGCCGCACAGCGGTGTGCGGGTCGGCGCTGACCAGGCTGATCACCTCGGTGTCGGTGACGGTCCAGCCCAGCCGCGCGCAGGCCAGGGTCACCGCGGAGACGTGCGGAAGTACGGTGACTCGCTCGGCGCCGTACAGCCGGATCAGGGTGCTGCCGATGCCGTGCAGCAGCGGGTCGCCGCTGGCCAGCACGTGCACGTCGCCGATCGCGTCGTCGAGCAGGCCGCGCAACGCGGGCAGCAGCGGCGACGGCCATTCGCGGCGCTGCGCACCGACGGTGTCGTCGAGCAGGTCAAGCTGCCGACGCGATCCATAAATCACGGTGGCGCTGCGCAATTGGTTGCGGGACAGCTCTGCGAGCCCGGCCATCCCATCGGCGCCGATGCCGACGACCACGATCGTCATCGCGGCATCCTGCGCCAGATGAACTGCGGCAGCAGCCGCATCACCGCCGACGCCGGCCCTAACGCCCACGGGATCCACACGCTGCGCCGGCCCGTGGCCAATGCGCGGGCGGTGCCGGCGGCGACCTGCGGCGGGGTGACGGACAGCGGTGCGGGCGTCATCCCCAGGGTCATCCGTCCGATCACGAACCCGGGCCGCACAATCAGCACCCGTACCCCGGTGCCGTGCAGCGCGTCGGCCAACCCGCTGGCAAAACCGTCCAGGCCGGCCTTGGCCGAGCCGTAGACGTAGTTCGCGCGACGCACCCGCGCCCCGGCGATCGAGGAGAACACCACCAGCGATCCCTGCCCGGCCGCCCGCATCGCCGCGGCCAGGTGGGTGAGCAGGCTGACCTGGGCGAGGTAGTCGGTGTGCACGATGGCCACCGCGTGCGCGGCGTCGGCCTCGGCGCGGGCCTGCTCGCCCAGGATCCCGAACGCCAGCACCGCGGTACCGATCGGACCGTGCTCGGCGATCAGCGACGCGACCAGCGGGCCGTGGCCGTCCAGGTCGTCGGCGTCGAACTCGACGGTGTGCACGGCCGCCGCACCGGCCGCGTGCAGCGCCGCCACCTGGTCACCGAGCTGGTCGGCGCGCCGCGCCGCCAGCACCACCGGTGCGCCCGGAGCCAACCGCAGCGCCAGCTCGATCCCGATTTCGCTGCGGCCGCCGAAAATCACGATTGGTCTGCCGCTCGTGTCATTCACGGCTGCGATTATCACCTGCGCTACCGTGAGCGGTGATGGCGAACACCACTACCCGGCTGACCAGCGATGCGCTGGCGTTTCTCACCGAACGCCACCTGGCCATGTTGACCACGCTGCGCAACGACGGGTCCCCGCATGTGGTGGCCGTCGGGTTCACCTTCGATCCCAAGACCCATCTCGCCCGGGTGATCACCACCGGCGGCTCGCAAAAGGCGGTCAACGCCGACCGCGGCGGGGTCGCGGTGCTCAGCCAGGTCGACGGCGCCCGCTGGCTGTCGCTGGAGGGCCGGGCCAGCGTGAACCGCGAGGTCGACGCCGTCCGCGACGCCGAGCTGCGCTACGCGCAGCGGTACCGCACACCGCGGGTCAACCCGCGCCGGGTGGTCATCGAGGTGCAGATCGAGCGGGTGTTGGGTTCCTCGGATCTGCTGGACCGCGGCAAGGGCTGATCACACCGGGTCGAACTTGTCGATGAGCCAGCGACCATCGACCTTGACCAGGTGCACCTGCACGCTGCTTCTGGTGAGCGTGGGGTTGCCGCTGCCGATTGTGGTGGTCTGTTAGACGAACACCAGGACTGTCGCCGCGGAATTGTCGGCGGAGGTCACCCCGGCCGCCGTCACTTCAGCCTTAGCTGACATGCGCGTTTTTTCAGCGTGGGGAATCACCGTGTCGTCTGTGAATTTGGTGTAGTAGTCCAAGAACTCCCCGGTGAGCAGGTTTTTTGTCTTCGCAACGTCGTTGCGCACCGTTTCGGGCGTGTAGCCCAATATCGCGACCACACCATCGCGGGTCGCGCCCGCGATGGCCGCGTAGTCCGGGAGTTGGTGCTGCGGGCGGTCTTTTGCGACAGTCAGCATCACCGCGGCCACACCGGCGCCCAGGATTGCTACCGCCAGGATCGTCGTGATGACCCAACGAATCGGGCTCCGCTGCGGTATCGGTGGTCTTGATGGAGGGTACGGCGTCATCACAGCAGGTCCACCTTCGATGCCAGGTACTTGCCGGGGCGGCGTTCCAGCGTGATGCGCATCCGCGATTTGTCCTCGCGCGGTTGCGGACTCACCGAACTGCTGGACTTTTGCGTCACAGCGACTAGCACGGTGGCCTGGTCGGCGCTGATCGATTCGACACCCACGGCCGTAACTGTTGCCGTTGAGACTGACTTGTTGTCCACAATCAGCTGCCTGAGCGGCACGGACGCATTGGCGTAGTGATCGTGGAATTCGCCGGTGGTGTTATCGAGGACACGCTGGCTGTCCTGGTCGATCGTTTGCCAATTGACCGTGGTCAACATCACCGCGACCTCCTTGGCGGCTTTCACCGCGTCGTCGCGTTGCGCGGCGTCGTCACGTTTGGCCGCCTCGGCGGTGACGAGGCCGATCCCTTGCCAGCCTGCGAAACTCGCCACCGCCAACAGCATCAGGACCGCCGCGATCAATGCGGCCACGGCACCGCCACGGCGACGCATTGCCGGGGTGGCTATCGGGTAGTACGGCACAGGCGCGTACTGCGGTGGCGTGGGCGCCTGGTGGGTGGGAGGCCAAGTCGACACCGGCGGGGTCCATGCCGGAACGACGGATGGCGGCGCGAACGGGCCCGCCGTGGCCGTCGAGAGCGCGGCCCGCGCGGCGGCGGCCAGCTCCGAGGCGCTCGGATACCGCTCGGCGGGGTCTTTGGCCATGCCCTTGGCGATCACGTCGTCCAGGCCCGACGGCAGCGCAGGCACCACCGCCGACGGCCGCGGCGGCGGCTTGGTGAGATGCCCGGCGACCTGCTGTTCGAGCCCCTGTCCCGGGAAGGGCCGCTGCCCGGTCAGGCACTGGTAGAACACGCAAGTCAGCGAGTAGATGTCGCTGCGGGCGTCGGCGTGACCGGTGTCGAACCGCTCCGGCGCCATATAGGCGAAGGTGCCGATGGTGCTGCCCGCGCTGGTCAGCCCGGTTTCGTCGGCCGCCCGCGCGATCCCGAAGTCGATCAGGTACACGAAGTCCCGCGCGGCGACCAGGATGTTCGACGGTTTGACGTCGCGGTGCACCAGCCCCACCGCGTGGGCGGCGTCCAACGCCGACGCCACCTGCTCCAGGTAGCTGACCGCCTGGGCCGGGGACATCGGCTGCGGCCCGTCGTTGAGCAGCGTCTGCAGGTCGGTGCCCTCGATCAGCCGCATATCCAAATACAATCGCCCGTCGATCTCGCCGAAGGTGTGCAGCGGCACCACATGCGGATCGTTCAGCGATGCCGCCGCATACGCCTCCCGCCGAAACCGGTCCTGAAAGGTGCGGTCCTGGGCCAGCTGCGGGGGCAGCACCTTCAACGCGACGGTGCGCCGCGTCTCGGTGTCGTAGGCCCGGTAGACCTGACCCATGCCGCCCTCACCCAGCAGCTGCTGCAACTGGTAGCGCCCGAACGCCGCCGTGTCCACGCAGGACCCCCTCCCGACCCTCGGCGCAGCTGAGTTTGCCGGATCAGCATAAGCATGCGATCGGGCGGCTCGGCGCGGCTTTCGGATACCGACGATCACTCGTACGCGTGATCGTCGCGCACGGCATGACGGTCGCCTTCCGGATCGATGTAGGCCGGGAGCCCGGGGATACGCGTATCGAGGTGCGGGAGAGGGATCGGCGGCAGCCCCGGAATGCGAAGCTCCGGCGGGGTCCCGACATGCGGCTGACGCCGGCCCTCGGCGACCAACCCGTCCGCCGTCAAGCGGTCGGCATGGCCGGTGACGATGTCGGTCATGCTGCGCAGCGCCTCGCTGCCCAGCTGGTAGTAGTGCGCGTGGTCATGGCGGTTGAGCTGCTCGGATCCGGGCACCTCGGCGTGGAACCGGATCGACCCGAAACCTTGCCCGGCCGGATCGGGCCCCAACCCCGCATCCGCCGGCAGCGGGACGCCGTGTTGCCGGAGTTCGTTTTTGAGCAGCTCGCCCGGAACGCCGTCCGTCTGCCCGATCCAGCTGACCGGATCGGTGGACGCGGCGCCGACGTACACCTGGCCGCCGTCCAGATGAAAGTCGGCGGCGCTGCGCGCCAGGTCGGTGCCGGGGCAACCCAACAGGATGACGTCGTTGGCGTGCAGCCGGCTGCGGGCGCACGCGTCGGCGACCGTCGTCGCCCCGTAGGAGTGCCCGATCACGGTGACATGTTGTGGGTCGACACCGCGGTGGGTCACCCACAGGCCGTTGACGTCACGGGCCAACAGCTCGCCGCCCCGGCGCGCTAGCCCCGGCTCGGTGACCCGGCGATCGCCGAAGCCGTCCGGGGCGTCATATCCCATCCAGGCGATCACCGCCGTGGAACGGGTCGGGTCGGCGTGCACACTTTGCTCGTAGACATTGACCGCGTCCACATGGTCGGCCATCCAGCCCTGCGCCACACTGCTGCCGGTGCCCGGGACAATGACCGTGGTGTTCTGCGCCTCGTCGGGGTTTCCGATCGCGATCGCCGCAACGCCCTGGCCGCCGAAGGCCACCGGGTCATACGCCCACAACAACGCCGGCCGGTCGGCGGTAACGCCGTCCCCGCGATCGTATTTCAAACCCGCCTTGGTCTGCGTGGCGTTGCGGTACCGGGTGATGTCGATTCGCGAAAGCCCGTACTTCTCGGGGGTGCGGAACACGTCATGGCCCGGATTCTGCAGGTCTTCCGGTGCAATCCCGCACGCTTGCATGGTGTCTTCGACCCGGGCGATGTCGTCGTTCATCACCGCGCGGTTGACCTCGTCGCGAACGGTCGCCGGAATACCGTTGAGATTGCCCAATTCCGGTGGGTGTTCGGCGATCAACCGTGCCTGTTGCGAACGCCCCCACCACCGGTGCACCTCCGCGGGGCTGGTGTCCGGCGGCGGGATGTCCGGGGGTTCGGCCGCCGGCAGGTCGTCGGCCGCCCAAACGGTGTGCGCCACACCGGTCAGCTGAGCGACCCCGGCATCGAGTTGGGTGGCGATCCGCTCGTCTTCGCTCTGCAGCCGCGCCGCGCAGCAACGGATTTGGTCGCGATAGACGCGCGCGGCGTGCAGCCGGGCACGGTAGGCGTCGGGCATATCCGAGCACAGTCGATCGGCCAGCGAAAGATCCTCGGCGACCCGGAATCCATCGGCTTCGGCGTCCGCAATGGCCGCCAAAGCGCGCTGGCGCCCCCACCGCAACCCGTCGGCGCCTTGGTCGGCGACATCGGCCAGGCGGCGGGCATGCTCAACCCCGCGGTAGACCGCCCGCCGGTCCGCCTCCGCGCCGGCGAGCACCGCGGCCGCACCCGGGCCGCGCCACTCGGTGCCGCCCGGGGCGGCGACCTGGGCGCCGTAGACGTCGGCAACCCGCTCCAGCAGGTCGGCGTTGGCCCGCCAATCCCGGGCGGACTCCGCGAGCCCGCCGGCGGTCTGTTCCCACGCTTCGATGCGAGAACGCGTCGGCGGCCCGCCCGGCACGGTTACCGCTGCCCGGCCGGAGCCACGGTGGCCACCACCGCGCCGGCCTCGGCGTCCGCCCCGGTGTAGCGACCGGCCGCCACTACCAGCTCATCCGCCACCGCCGTCAGCCGACGCGATAAACCGTCGCAACAACCGCCCAACGCGCGCGACAGCCGCGCTGCGGCCGCCGCCGAGCGCTCCGGCGCCTCCCCGGAACGCCCACATGGGATCCGTAACGCCGCGGCCTGGCTAGCGATGACGTGTGCTGCCGCCAGCAATCCGGCCGGAACGACCGCCAATGTCTGCTCCGCCACTGACTCCCCCGAACGCCGTGTTGCTGCCCAACCCTACGGGCGCCGCGGAGGAACGCAATTCACCCCTGTGAGTGCTGCGCCGGCTATTCGACCGGCACCACGATCAACTCGTGCGGCCGGCTGTTGACCGGGTGCGCCCCGTCGGCGGTGAGGACCACGATGTCCTCGATGCGCGCGCCCCACCGCCCCGGAAAGTAGATGCCCGGCTCGACGGAAAACGCCATCCCGTCCCGCAGCACCGTCTGGTTGCCGGCGACGATGTAGGGCTCCTCGTGCACCGACAACCCGATGCCGTGCCCGGTCCGGTGCACAAACGCATCCGCCAGCCCGGCCTCGGCCAAAATGTCGCGCGCGACCCGGTCCACGTCCTCGGCGACCATACCCGGCCGCACCGCGGCGACCGCCGCGCGCTGGGCCCGCTGCAGCACCGAATACTGCTGCGCCACTTCCGGGCTGGGGTCACCGAGGCTGTAGGTGCGGGTGCAGTCCGAGTGGTATCCGGGCGCGTAGGAGCCGCCGATGTCGATGACCACCATGTCCCCGGCCTGAAGCACCCGATCGGAGTGCTCGTGATGCGGGTCGGCGCCGTGCGGTCCGGAGCCGACGATGATGAACGACACCTCCGAATGCCCCTCGGCCACAATCGCGTCGGCGATGTCGGCGGCGACGTCGGCTTCGGTGCGGCCCGGTTTCAACAACTCCGGCACCCGGGCGTGCACGCGATCGATGGCCGCACCGGCTTTGCGCAGCGCGTCGATCTCGCTGGCATCCTTGATCATCCGCAGCTCCCGCAGCACGTCGGTGGCGAGCACCGGCAGCGTGCCGAGCACCTCGGCCAGCGGCAGCAGGTGCAGCGCGGGCATCGCGTCGGTGACCGCCGTCCGCGCCGGCGCACCGCCCAGCGCCTCGGCCACCAGCCGGTAGGGGTCCTGGCCGTCCACCCAGTCGCGCACCGTCAGCCCTAGCTCGCCGGCCGCGGATTCGGTGAGGGACGCCAGCTCCAACCGCGGCACCACCAGGGTCGGCGCGCCGGACACCGGCAACACCAACGCGGTGAGCCGCTCGAATGTCTGCGCACGCGAACCGATCAGATACCGCAGGTCATAGCCGGGGGTGATGACCAGACCGGCCAGGCCGGCATCCCCCGTGGCGGCGGCCGCCGCGGTGAGCCGACGGGCATAGACATCTGTGTCGAATCTGCTGGAAGTCACGACAGCCAGGCTAGCCGTGTTGACGCCGCGCCTACCACGCGGAAGTGCGAGTGGACTGCGTGGTGGACGCCGAGTCAACCGGAAATAGGCTTGCACCCATGGCTCCCCTGCTGCTTCTCGACGGCGCCAGTATGTGGTTCCGCTCCTACTTCGGCGTCCCGTCGTCGATCACCGCCCAGGACGGGCGACCGGTCAACGCGGTGCGCGGCTTTGTGGACTCGGTGGCCACCCTGATCACCCAGCACCGGCCATGCCGGTTGGTAGTGTGCCTGGATTTGGACTGGCGGCCGCAGTTCCGGGTGGACCGGGTTCCCTCCTATAAGGCGCATCGGGTCGCGGAGGCCGAGCCGGACGGCCAGCCCGATATCGAAGAAGTGCCCGACGAGCTGTCACCCCAGGTCGAGATGATCGGCGACATCCTGGACGCGTTCGGGATCGCGACCGGCGGCGCTGCGGGGTTCGAAGCCGACGACGTGCTGGGCACCCTGGCCGCCGCCGAACGCCGCGACCCGGTGATCGTCGTCAGCGGCGATCGGGACCTGCTGCAAGTGGTGACCGATCAGCCGGTGCCGGTACGGGTGCTTTACCTGGGACGCGGGCTGGCCAAGGCGACGCTGTTCGGCCCGGTCGAGGTGGCCGACCGCTACGGTGTGCCCACCGACCGGGCCGGAGCGGCCTACGCCGAGTTGGCGTTGCTGCGCGGCGATCCGTCCGACGGGCTGCCCGGGGTGCCCGGCATCGGTGAGAAGACCGCCGCCGGGTTGCTGGCGCAGCACGGCTCGCTGGCGGCGATCCTGGCCGCCGCCGCCGACCCGAAATCGTCGATGCCCAAAGGGGTCCGGACAAAACTGCAGGGGGCCGCCGACTACATCGAGGCGGCCGTGCCCGTCGTCCGGGTGGCCACCGACGCCCCGGTCAACCTGTCGACACCGACCGACGCGGTGCCGCCCCGGCCCGCCGACCCAGACCGGGTGGCCGAGCTGGCCACCCAACTGGGGGTCGGGTCGTCGATCGCCCGGCTGCAAAAGGCGCTGGACGGAGCGGCGGTTACTTAGGCCGGCCGACCTCGTAGGTGCCCTTGTCGTCCTGGAAGGTGACCGTCACCTTGCGCTTGGTGCCATCGATGCTGACCTCGCATTCGAAGGTGCCATTCTTTTTGACTTCCGGGTCAACCTCGTTGTTGCACTTGACGTCCTTGACGTTCTTGGCGCCATAACCGTTGGTCTGGTCGGTCAGGATCTGCTGCACACCGTCTTGTGCCTTCTTGATGTCCAGTTTGGTGGTCACCAGGAACCCCGGCAGCCAGAACCCGGAAACCAAGAACGCGACCACGGCCAGTGCTGCCAGCACGCCGATCACGCTGCCGATCACCGCTTTGTTGCCCTTCTTGCCCTGCTCGGGGCCGGGCTGGCCGTAGGGCGGGAACTGGCCGGGCTGGCCGTACTGGCCGGGCTGCTGACCGAACTGGCCGTACTGGCCCGGCTGCCCGTACTGACCGAACTGGTCGGGCTGCCCCGTTTGGCCGTACTGGCCGGGCTGCTGACCGAACTGGTCGGGCTGACCGTACGTGGGTTGCTGCTGCTGCGGGTACTGCGGAGTCGGCGGATAGGCGGTGGTGGGCTGCTGGTATTGCGGCGGAGTGGTGTAGGCGGGCTGTTGCCAACCGGAGGTTTGCATGGTGGGCTGCTCCGGGGCCACCGGCTGCTGCCAGGCCGACTGTTGCTCGGTGCCTTGCTCACCGTGACCGGGCTGCTGAGGCTGCCACGGCTGCGTCGGGTCGTATCCCTGCGGTCCGCTCATCGTTACTCCTCAGTCCTCTCAATGCTCGGCGCTCATCACCGGGTATACCGTAGCGTGTCGGACTCAGCCTACCCGGCATCAACAGCCACGACGCCGCGCCTAATCGCGTCGATCGCCTGCTTTGCGGTGGCGCGCAGGGCGGGGTCGGGGCCGGCGATGCGCAGCTGATCGAGCAGGTCAAGAACCTGGCGGCACCAGCGCACGAAATCGCCTGCCGACAACGGCGAACCGTTGCCCGCCGCGTCGGACGCGGCCAGCGCCGAAGCCAGGTCACCGGTGCTCGCCCACCGGTACACCGCGGCGACGAAACCGTCGTCGGGTTCGCGGCTCGGGGTGATCCGGTGCCGCTGCTCATCGGTGCGCAGTTGCGCCGACAGCCGGCGCGTCTGGTGCAGGGCGCGGCGCACCGCGGCGGTGGGGACTTCCGCGGCGTACATCCGGCCCGGCCCCTCGCCCCCCCGCGTCTCGAACAGCACCGCGGAGGCCACCGCGGCCAATTCCGGTGGACGCAACCCGGTCCAGGCGCCGGTGCGCAGGCATTCGGCGACCAAAAGGTCGCTCTCGCTGTAGATTCGGGCCAGCAACCGGCCGTCGTCGGTGACTTTGAGATCGCCGCGACTGACTTTGATGAAGGTGCGCTCGGTCAACAGATCGACGATCCGATCGAAGGTGCGGGCCAGCGAGTTGGTGGCGGTGGCGACCTTCTTGTTGAGCTGGGCGTTGTCCCGCTGGATGCGCAGGTAGCGTTCGGCGATCCGCATCTGGGCGTCGCGGTCCGGTGCCCGGTGCGCGGGATGGTGGCGCATCTGTTCACGCAACGCCGCCAACTGCGGATCGATCGGGGCACCGTCGTCCTCGGCGCCGCCCCGCCGCCCGCGTGGGCCGGGGACCGGCAGTCCGGCCGCCGCCGACCGCAGCGCCGACGCGACGTCGCGGCGCACCCGCGGCTGACGGTGCTCGACCCGCTTGGGCAGGGTCATCGATCCGACCGGGGCCGCGGCACCGGAGTAGTCGGCCGACGAGATCCGTCCGGCCCAGCGGTGCTCGGTCAGCACCAGCGGCCGCGGATCGGGGCTGTCCCGGTCGGCCTCCAACACCACCGCCAATCCCCCGCGGCGGCCGTGGGTGATCGAGATGATGTCGCCGCGGCGCAGCGCGGCCAGCGCATCGTTGGCCGCCTTGCGGCGCTGCAGCCGCGATGCGCGGGCCTGGGCGCGTTCCTTCTCGGAAATCTCGGCGCGCAGCCGGGCGTAGTCGAGGATCGCCGCGTCGTGCCCGCCCAGTTCGGCGGCGACCTCCCCGAGTAGCCGCTCGCCGCGCTCGGCCGCGCGGACCAAACCGACCACCGAGCGGTCGGTCTGATATTGGGCGAACGACTGTTCGAGCAGCTGGTGGGCCTGCTGCGGGCCCATCTGGTGCACCAGGTTGATGGTCATGTTGTAGGACGGCGCGAACGAACTGCGCAGCGGGAAGGTCCGGGTGGACGCCAGCCCGGCCACCTCACCGGGGTCAACATCGGGGTGCCACACCACCACCGCGTGGCCCTCGACATCGATGCCGCGCCGACCGGCGCGACCGGTCAGCTGGGTGTACTCGCCGGGCGTCAGCGCCGCGTGCTGCTCACCGTTGAACTTCACCAGCCGCTCCAGCACCACCGTGCGGGCCGGCATGTTGATGCCCAGCGCCAAGGTTTCGGTGGCGAACACCGCCTTGACCAGGCCCGCGGTGAACAGCTCCTCGACGGTGTGCCGGAACACCGGCAGCAGGCCGGCGTGGTGGGCGGCCAAGCCCCGCAGCAGGCCCTCCCGCCACTCGTAGTAGTCCAGGACGGCCAGGTCGGCGTCGGCGAGGTCGCCGCAGCGGTGGTCGATGACCTCGGCGATCTGGGCGCGCTCGTCTTCGGTGGTCAGCCGCAGCGACGAGCGCAGGCACTGTTTGACCGCGGCGTCGCACCCCACCCGCGAAAACACGAAGGTGATGGCGGGCAGCAGCCCTTCGGAGTCCAGGGTGGCGATCACGTCGGGCCGGCCCGGCGGCCGATATAGCCGCGGCCGGTCGGGGCCGCGACGCCGGGGCTGCCAGTCGGCCAGCCGGTCGGCTTCGCGGCGCTGCGCGATGTGGCGCAGCAGCGCCGGATCGACAACCGGCTGCCGCCTGGTGGCCTTGGGGTCCTTGGCGTCCTTGTCGGCGCCGTAATCGAACAGGTCGAACAGCCGCTTGCCCACCAGCACGTGTTGCCACAGCGGCACCGGGCGGTGTTCGTCGACGACCACGGTGGTGTCGCCGCGCACCGTCTGAATCCAGCCGCCGAACTCCTCGGCGTTGCTGACCGTCGCCGACAGGCTGACCAGCCGCACCTCCTCGGGCAGGTGGAGAATGACCTCCTCCCACACCGCGCCGCGCATCCGGTCGGCCAGGAAATGCACCTCGTCCATGACGACATGGGAAAGCCCCTGCAGCGCCGGCGAATCGGCATAAAGCATGTTGCGCAGCACCTCGGTGGTCATCACCACCACCGGCGCGTTGGCGTTGACCGACTGGTCGCCGGTGAGCAGCCCGATCCGATCCCGCCCGTACCGGGTGACCAAGTCGGTGTGCTTTTGGTTGCTCAGCGCCTTGAGCGGGGTGGTGTAGAAGCACTTGCCGCCCGCCGCCAGCGCCAGATGAACGGCGAATTCGCCGACCACCGTCTTGCCGGCGCCGGTCGGCGCGCACACCAGCACGCCGCGACCGTTTTCGAGGGCCACGCATCCGCGGCGCTGGAAGTCGTCCAGCGCGAACGGCAGCTCGGCGGCGAACCGGCTCAGCTCAGTCACCGGCTCACCCACGATGCCATCCCCGTCGGCGCCATCCCCGTCGACGAGCGTGCGCAGATGTACAGGTTTTCCCCCGTGTCGGCGTACAACTGCGCACGCTCGCGGCAAAGGGGGGCGCCGCACGCGGGGTTAGGTGACGTCGTCATGGGTGATCGGCGCCGAGGCCGGTATCGCCGACGGCGGTTCGAGGGGCGCGGCCTCGTCATCGGGGATCGCGGCCAGCGCCTCCCGCTTGGCTTGGCGTCTGTCGTGCAGCCGGGCGATCTGGATGGCGAATTCCAGCAACAGGGTCAGCGCCAGCCCCAGCGCGGTCATCGAGAACGGGTCCGAACCCGGGGTGAACACCGCCGCGAACACGAACATGGCGAAGATCAGGCCGCGCCGCCACGATTTGAGCCGGGCATAGCTGAGCACCCCGACCAGGTTGAGCATGACGATCAGCAGCGGGAACTCGAAGCTGATCCCGAACACCAGCAACAAGTTGATCAGGAACCCGAAGTACCGGTCGCCGGACAGCGCGGTCACCTGCACGTCGCTGCCCACGGTCAGCAGGAATCCCAGCGCCTTGGCCAGCACCAGGTAGGCCAGCAGCGCCCCGGCCACGAACAGCACCGCCGCCGACACCACGAACACCACCGCAAAGCGGCGTTCCTTGCGGTACAGCCCCGGCGTGATGAACGCCCACAGCTGGTAGAACCACATCGGGCAGGCCAGCACGACCCCGGCGGTCAAGCCCACTTTGAGGCGCAACATGAACTGGTCGAACGGCGCGGTGGCCAGCAGCCGGCACTGCCCATCGGCGCTGATCTGGGCGCGCGCCGAGGCCGGCAGCGAGCAATACGGGTGTCGCAGCCACTCGCCGAGGCTTTCCAACCCGAAGAAGCCGTGCGAATACCAGACGAACCCGAAGCTGGTGGTGAGCGCGATCGCGGCCAGCGAGATCAGCAACCGGGTGCGCAATTCGCGCAGGTGGTCGACGAGCGACATCGTCCCGTCGGGGTTGGTGCGGCTACGACGAAGCCGCGGGTCGAGCCGACGCAGGAGTCCGGGGGTGCGCACGCGGGTGATCAACGTGCGGCGCTTTCACGCCGCGCTGCTGCTGTCCGGCTCAAGCCGGCCGGGCGTCGGTGTGGTCCGGTCCGGGATCGACCCGCTCGGACTGCACCGGGGTCGGCGACGCGGCCGCGGTGCCCGACGACTCGGTTTTACCGTCGTTCTGCAGTTCACGGACCTCGGATTTGAAGATTCGCAGCGACTTGCCCAACGAGCGGGCCGCATCGGGAAGCTTCTTCGAACCGAAGAGCAGGAGGACCACGACGGCAAGGATCAGCCAGTGCCAGGGTTGCAAACTGCCCATGTCTAACCTCCAGACGTCGCCTCGATGCTACCGCAGCAGCAGCGCGCACCGCCCGGCCGCGCCGCGGTCGGGCGGTGCGCGGTCAGGGCGTCGAAACTAGCGCTTGGGGCCTCGAGCCTGTAGGCAGGGCGTGTTTTCGGCCTCCAGGACGCCCTGGTTACAGGGTCGGCGCCGTGACCGCAGACTCGGTCGGGCGGGTAGACGCGAGCTGGGCGATGTCGGCGTCGACACCCGGTTACATCGGTGAGTTCTGATACACGGCCAGCGCGGCCGCGGCGGCGTCACGGACCCGGGTGACCAGCGACTCCGGGGCCAACACATGCACGTCATCGCCCAGCCCGAGCAGCAGCCGCGTCATCCACTCCTCGGAGGCGTAGGTCATCGCAGCCTCGCAGTAGCCGTCGGGCAGCTCGTGGACCACCCGCATCGGGTAATACTCGAACATCCACGCGGCCGGTGGCGCCACCCGCAGCGTTGCCGCCGGCAACGACGGGTCGGCGTTGAACAGCGACGTGTCGGTCGGGGCTTGCCGGGCCGGCTCCGGGGGCGCCGACGGCTCGTCGAGCACGGTGGCGTCGACGATCCGGTCGAACCGGAACAATCGCACCCCGTCGGACTCCCGACACCAGGCCTCTAGATAGCTGTGGTTGCCGATCACCACCACCCGGATCGGGTCGACGACGCGGCTCGATAACGCGTCGCGTGAGGCGGCGTAGTAGTCGATGGCCAAGGCGCGGCTTTGCCGCGCCGCCTCGCGCACCGCGGCCGCGGCCTGGTTTTCGATCGGGGCGGGCTCCTCAACAGCGGCCGGGGTTGCCGCACCGGGGCCGACGGCGCCGACGGCGGCTTCGATCTTGGCGATTGCGCTGCGCGCCGCCTCCGGGTCGACCACACCGGGCACATCGGCCAGCGCCCGCAGCGCCACCAGCAGCCCGGTGGCCTCCGGCGACGTCAGCCGAAGCGGGTGATCCACCCCCGCCGAGAACGTCACCTCGACGGTGTCGCCGGAGAACGCGAAGTCGATCAGGTCGCCCGGGCCGTAGCCGGGCAGACCGCACATCCACAGCTGGTCCAGGTCCTCCTGGAGTTGTTCGATCGACACCCCCAGGTCGGCGGCGGCCTCCGCCCGGGTGATCCGGGGGTTGGCCTGGAAATAGGGCACCATGTTGAGCAGCCGCACCAGGCGGGCCGAGATCGCCGTCATGGGCGCCGTGCTCCCCCGGCGGGTCTCGTCGGCGCCGCCTCCTCCTCATCGCTGCGCTCTGCATCGTCGCCGGCGCGGGCACGCAGCCGAGCCAGCACGTCGTCGCGCAGCGACTGCGGGGCCAGCACGACGGCGTCGGCTCCGTAGCCGGCGATATCGCGCGCCAGCCGGTCAGGGAATCCGACGTCAATCTCGATCACCTCGCCGTCACGGCCGGCCAACTGCCGCTTGCCGGTCGGGGTGCCCACCCGCCGCAGCGCTGTAGCGCGCCCGTCGGCCACCCACACCGTGGCCCGTTCGCTGGTCGGCGATCCGGTGGCCCCGAAGACCGACTCCCGCACCAGGGCACGCAAATCGACACCGTCGGGCCGGTTCACCGCACCGGCCGTGCCGACCGGTGTCACCGCGCCCGCGATCCGCGACAATCGGAACACTCGGGTGGCGTCGCGGTCACGGTCGTGCCCCACCAGATACCAGTAGCCGTTCTCGGTGATCACCCCCCACGGTTCCACGGTGCGCACCGTATAGGGCTCGGCCCGCGACGACCGGTGTTCAAACTTCACCGCCTGCCCCGACCCGATCGCCGACAGCAGGCTGGGTAAAACGTCCTCGGAGCCGCGCAACCCGGGTAACCCGGCCGGTGAGGCGATGGCCACCGGGGCGTCCGGGTCGACATCGACACCGGCGGCCCGCAGCTTGATCAGCGCGCCCTGGGTCGCGCTGATCAGTTCCGGTGACTCCCACAGCCGGGTGGCGACCGCCACCGCCGCCGCCTCCTCGGACGACAATTCGACGTCGGGCAGCGCATAGGCGTCGCGGTTGATCCGGTAGCCCTCCACCGGGTCGAAAACCGACACCCTGCCGGTCTCCAGCGGGATGCCCAGATCCCGGAGTTCGTTTTTGTCCCGCTCGAACATCCGGGAGAACGCCTCCTGGCTGGGGCTGTCCTCGTAGCCCTGCACGCTGGACCGGATCTTGTCCGCGGTGAGGTAGCCAGACGTGGACAGCAATGCGATGACGAGGTTCACCAGCCGTTCGACTTTCGATGTCGCCACGGGTAACAGGGTATGCGCTACATGCTGGCGATCAGCCGCTTGACCCGCTCGTCGACGGAGCGGAACGGGTCTTTGCACAGCACGGTGCGCTGGGCCTGATCGTTGAGTTTCAGGTGCACCCAGTCGACGGTGAAATCACGCCCGGCGGCCTGCGCGGCGCTGATGAACTCGCCGCGCAGTTTGGCGCGGGTGGTCTGCGGCGGGGTGTCGACGGCGTCGTCGATCTCCTCATCGGTAGTGATGCGGGCCGCCAGGCCTTTGCGCTGCAGCAAGTCGAACACACCGCGGCCGCGTTTGATGTCGTGGTAGGCCAGATCCAGCTGGGCGATCTTGGGATCGGACAGCTCCATGCTGTAGCGGTCCTGGTAGCGCTGGAACAGCTTGCGTTTGATCACCCAGTCGATCTCGGTGTCCACCTTGGCGAAGTCCTGGCGTTCCACCGCGTCGAGTTGCCGGCCCCACAGGTCGACGACCTGCTCGATTTGCGGGTTGGACTCGCGGGTCTGCAGATGCTCGACGGCGCGGCCGTAGTACTCGCGCTGGATGTCCAGGGCGCTGGCCTGCCGACCGCCGGCCAGCCGCACCGGGCGGCGACCGGTCAGGTCGTGGCTGACCTCGCGGATGGCGCGGATCGGATTGTCCAGGGAAAAGTCACGGAAGGCGACGCCTGCCTCGATCATCTCCAGCACCAGCGCCGCGGTGCCGACCTTGAGCATGGTGGTGGTCTCGGACATGTTGGAGTCGCCGACGATGACGTGCAGGCGGCGGTACTTCTCGGCGTCGGCGTGCGGTTCGTCGCGGGTGTTGATGATCGGCCGGGACCGCGTCGTGGCTGATGAGACGCCTTCCCAGATGTGTTCGGCGCGTTGGCTCAGGCAGAACGTGGCGGCTTTCGGGGTTTGCAGCACCTTGCCAGCCCCGCAGATCAGCTGGCGGGTGACCAGAAACGGCAGCAGCACATCGGAGATCCGGGAGAACTCCCCGGCCCGCACGATCAGGTAGTTCTCGTGGCAGCCGTAGGAGTTGCCGGCCGAGTCGGTGTTGTTCTTGAACAGGTAGATGTCGCCGCCGATGCCCTCGTCGGCCAGGCGCTGCTCGGCGTCGACCAGCAGGTCTTCGAGCACCCGCTCCCCGGCGCGGTCGTGGGTGACCAGCTGCACCAGGTTGTCGCATTCGGCGGTGGCGTATTCGGGGTGGCTGCCCACGTCGAGGTACAGCCGGGCACCGTTACGCAGGAAGACGTTGGAGCTGCGCCCCCACGACACCACCCGGCGGAACAGATAGCGGGCCACCTCGTCCGGGGACAGCCGCCGGTGACCGTGGAAGGTGCAGGTGACACCGAACTCGGTCTCGATGCCCATGATTCGTCGCTGCACGATTCGAGCGTACTGGTTGTGGGCCCGTCACGGTGCAGGAGACGCGCCTGTGGATGCATGTCGGCGCGGCGAGAGCGGCCCGTGCCAGCCTGCGGTATGCCGGCATCCACCGAACTCGCCCGGCTGCGGGCACACGCCGACGGCTTCCACGTCCTGGCCGACGAGCTCGAGGCGCTGCGGCGGCGACGGGCGGCCGCGGACACCGAGGTGATGCGCCAGCTCATCGAGGATTGCCGCTTGTGGGTGCGCAATCTGCGGAGCGGCTCGTCGTACCGGGAGTGTGTGGCGTGGTGGTACCGGTGCGGACGTGCCCGGCGGTGGCCGTCGCAGACGTCACAGGGCCCCTATTCCCGCACGTCGAAGCGTGTCAGGTGACAAAATTCCCGATCGGCCGCCGGCCCGGATCAAGGGCATGCTAGGACCAAACACGGCCGACGAATTCGGCAAATTCGGCGACTACGAACCACCCGCGTTGCGCAGCCAGATCGACGACTTCACTTATGAGGATGCGCGGTCGGTGCTCGACGGTGATGTGACGGCCGCGGAGTCGCGGCGGATCGCGAAGTCCGTTCGAGATGCCATACGTGCCGGTGATCCCCTGCCGAAACGACCCCATGGAGACCACCGGTGGGGTACCGGATGGGCTAAGGCTGAGTTTCAGCCCGGCACCACGGAGCAAGACGTCGTGGACATGGCGCGTCGCAGCATCGATGCGGCCAATTCAGCATTTCCCGACAACAGCGTTCCGAGCGGGTTCGTGGTGATGGGCACCCATCGAGGCAACAGGTTGCGGTGGCCGTGAACCCGGTGGGGTCAGGCATCGCTGCCTGGTATATCGCCAGCGTCTACCCGCTCTCATTATCATGAGTGACGTGAGTGATCCCTATGGTGGCGAGCTGGCAGCGAAGCTGTATAAGCGGTACGCCGCTGACGGTGACGAGATCACTGACAGGCTCATGATTGAGGATCACGTGGTGCCACTGATCGGCTTCCTATTCACTGGGTTGGAACGCCGCGACCTACAACCCGAAGAGGTGGCCGAGGCCATCGAGTTGGCGCGGGAGGGCAAGCTGCTCAAGTCCAGTGCGTGGCTGCTGGAGCACCTGCTCGCATACCAGAAGGATGTGCTGCGCGTCGCGTAAAAGCGTGGACAGCAAGCCTCGCCCAGCCCGCAAAGGAGTGCTCCACGTGACGCCCGTCTTGGAACTCGCCGACGTGACGTTTCGCCGCGACGGCAAACAGATCATCGACGGCATTTCGCTGACCGTCCACGCCGGTGAGCACTGGGCGCTGCTCGGACCCAACGGCGCCGGCAAGAGCACCTTGCTGGGTTTCTGCGCGGCCGTCACCTTCCCCACCTCGGGCACCGTGCACGTGCTCGGCGAACAAATGGGCCGAGTCGAGCTGGCGCGGCTGCGCCGGTCCATCGGCCACGTCAACCCGCGCCATCGCCTGCAATACCCGCTGACCGTGCGGGAGGTGGTGCTCACCGGCATCACCGCCACCATCGACATCCCGCTGCACTGGACGCCCACCCCCGACGAGGTGCGCCGCGCCGACGCGATGATCGACACGGTCGGTTTGTCCCGCAAGGCCGACGACATCTGGCCCACCCTGTCGCAGGGCGAACGCGGCCGCACCCTGATCGCACGGGCACTGATTTCGGATCCGCGCCTGCTGCTGCTCGACGAGCCCACCACCGGACTGGATGTGGCCGCCCGCGAGCAACTGCTGGAGACCATCGACTCGCTGGACGAAACCCACCCCGAGGTGGCGTCCATCCTGGTCACCCATCACCTCGAGGAGTTGCCAACCACCACCACGCACGCGTTGCTGATCGCCGACGGCCGCACCGTCGCCAGCGGCCCCGCCCGGGACACCGTCACCACCGACACCGTGACGGCGGCGTTCGCCCACCCCATTGAGGTCGGTTACCGGGACGGCCGGTGGACCGCACGCACCAAGGCCACCCGGATCGACCTGTGAGTCCGTCGGGTAGGGGCAGATAATGGTCGGCCGCTTCGCCATACCACCCGTCGACGTGCTGCGCGCCCGGGAGAAACTCGTCCTCGATCACTTCCGCGACGAGGTGCGTCAGAACTGGGACGACGTGCTGGCCACCTTCCCGCATCCGCATTACGAGATCATTCCCACCCTCACCGTCCACGACGGCGACGCCGAAGTCCGCCGCTACTACCACGACACGCGCGTCGCCTTTCCCGACCAGGACCACGAGATCATCGCGCTGCGGCACAGTGCCGACGCTGTGATCGTCGAGTTCTGGCTTCTGGGCACCCATTTGGGCCCACTGGGCGGTATACCGGCCACCGGTTCCCGGCATCGCACCCGGATGACGGCGTATTTCGTCTTCGACGAGAACGAGAACCTGGTCGCCGAACGGATCTACTTCGACACGCTGTCGATGCTCAAGCAGCTCGTCAGCGGCGTGAACCTGCGCGACCCACGCAGCTGGCCGCTGGTCATCCGGGCACTACGCGGCCTGCTGGCGATGTCGGGCAACCCCGATCCCCGACTCACCGGCGCGCCGTCCACCGACCTGTCGAGCGGTTAATCCTCCGGGCCCAGCAACTGATCGGCGTCAAAGCAGCTGTGGTCCCCGGTGTGACAGGCCCCGCCGACCTGGTCGACCTCCAGCAGCACGGCGTCGCCGTCGCAGTCCAGCCGCACCGAGTGCACCTGCTGGGTGTGCCCGGAGGTGGCGCCCTTGATCCACTGTTCACCGCGGGATCGGGAGAAATAGGTGGCCTCCCGGGTGGCCAGGGTGCGGGCCAGCGCGTCGTCGTCCATCCACGCCACCATCAGCACGTCGCCGCTACCGCGTTCTTGCACGACGGCGGTGAACAAGCCGTCCGCGTTGCGTTTCAGCCGCGCCGCGATCTCGGGGTCGAGGCTCATCGCACCACGATCCCCTCGGCCGCCATCGCCGCCTTCACCTCACCGATGGACAGTTCCCGGAAGTGAAACACGCTGGCCGCCAACACCGCATCGGCGCCGGCCTGCACGGCGGGCGCGAAATGCTCGACCGCCCCGGCGCCGCCGCTGGCGATCACCGGCAGGTTGACCGCGGCCCGCACCGCCCGCAGCATCGGCAGGTCGAAACCGGCCTTGGTGCCGTCGGCGTCCATCGAGTTGAGCAGGATCTCCCCCACCCCGAGTTCGGCGCCGCGCACCGCCCATTCGACCGCGTCGATGCCGGTGCCGCGCCGCCCGCCGTGGGTGGTGACCTCCCAGCCCGACGGGGTGGGTGACGACCCGTCCGGCACGGTGCGGGCGTCCACCGATAACACGATGCACTGCGAGCCGAACTGCCGCGCCAGCTCGCCCAGCAGCTCCGGGCGGGCGATGGCGGCGGTGTTCACCGACACCTTGTCGGCCCCGGCGCGCAACAGCACGTCGACGTCGTCGACCGAGCGCACCCCGCCGCCCACGGTGAGCGGGATGAACACCTGCTCGGCGGTGTGCCGCACCACCTCCAGCATGGTGTCGCGGCCCGACGAGGAGGCGGTGACATCCAGGAAGGTCAGTTCGTCGGCGCCCTCGGCGTCGTAGGCGGCGGCCAGTTCGACCGGATCACCCGCGTCGCGCAGGTTCTCGAAGTTCACGCCCTTGACCACCCGGCCGGCGTCGACGTCCAGGCACGGGATCACCCGCACCGCAACATCTGTGGCGTTCATCTCAGTAGTCCTCCGGTCGCCCGGTGCTGTGCAGGATGTCGAGGATCTGCGGGTGCACACCGGGTGCTGCGGCCAGCGCCGAGCGTGACGCGCTGGTCCACGGGTCGCCGGACAGGTCGGTGACGATGCCGCCGGCGGCCCGCACCAGCGCCACGCCCGCCGCGTGGTCCCAGATGTGGTCGCCGAAACTGATGGCGCCGCCCAGGATTCCGTCCGCCACGTAGGCCAGGTCGACGCCGGTGGCGCCGTGCATGCGGATGCGGGAGGACACCCGGGACAGGTTCTCCAGCACGCTGAGCCGATACCGGCCGGGAAACCGCCCCCGCGAGTCCACGTTGAAGGTGCCGACACCGATGATCGCGTCGGCCAAATCGGCGGGCTCCAGCGGCGGCTGCGCCACCCCGTTGCTCAGCAGCGGACCACCCGCCACGGCGGTGTAGCGCTGGTCGGTGAACGGCAGCCAGGTCAGGCCGGCGACCGGTTCCCCGTCGCGCAGCAACCCCAACAGGATCGCCGCGATCGGGGACCCGGCGGCGTAGTTGAAGGTGCCGTCGATCGGGTCGAGCACCCACACCCACGGTGAATCGATCGGCGGACCGCCGAACTCCTCGCCGTGCACCTCGATGCCGGTCCCGGCGACCAGGGCGTCGACCACCTGCCGCTCGATCGCTAGGTCGACCTCGGTGGCGAAGTCGTTGCCCTTTTTGCGCACCGCCGAATCCGCGCGGTGCCCGGCCACGAACGGCTTGGCGGCGGCGTCGAGGATCGCCGAAGCCTCGGTGAGCAGCGCCTGCAGGTCGGCGGAGTCCAGCGCCACGTGGCCCTACTCCCGCACCGCGGCCAGCGCTTGCGGCAACGTGAACCGGCCCGCGTAGAGGGCTTTGCCCACGATGGCGCCCTCGACCCCGGCATCGGTCAAGGTGGCGATGGCCCGCAGATCGTCCAGGCTGGACACGCCCCCGGACGCGATCACCGGCGCGTCGGTGCATTCGGCGACCTGCTCGAGCAGGTCCAGGTTGGGGCCGGTCAGGGTGCCGTCCTTGGTGACGTCGGTGACCACGAACCGTGAACACCCTTCGGCGTCAAGGCGTTCCAGCACCTGCCACAGGTCGCCGCCGTCGGTTTCCCAACCCCGCCCGCGCAGCCGATGTTCGTCGCCGACGATCTGCACGTCCAGGCCGACGGCGACCTTATCCCCGTGCTCGGCGATCGCCCGGGCGCACCACTGCGGGTTCTCCAGCGCCGCGGTGCCGACGTTGACCCGGGCGCACCCGGTGGCCAGCGCCGCGGTCAGCGATTCGTCGTCGCGGATCCCGCCGGACAACTCGACGGCCACGTCGAGCCGCCCGACGACCTCGGCCAACAGTTCACGGTTGGAGCCGCGGCCAAACGCGGCGTCCAGGTCGACCAGGTGAATCCAGTCGGCACCGTCGCGCTGCCAGGCCAGGGCGGCCTCTAACGCCGAACCGTATTCGGTTTCGCTGCCCGCCTTACCTTGGACCAGGCGCACAGCACGACCGTCGACCACGTCGACTGCGGGAAGAAGTATCAACGACACGTGCACAGACCCTAACTCACAGGCCGTCGACCCAGTTGGCCAGCAGCGTCGCGCCGGCATCCCCGCTCTTTTCGGGATGGAACTGGGTGGCGGCCAGCGGGCCGTCCTCCACCGCCGCCAAGAACGGCACCTGGTGGCGCGCCCAGGTCAGCAGCGCCTCGGGGCGGCCCTCCCAGCGCTGTGCGGCGTAGGAGTGCACGAAGTAGAACCGGGTGTCGGCGTCCAGGCCGCGGAACAACCGGCTGCCGGGCGCGGCGGCCACCACGTTCCAGCCCATGTGCGGGATCACCGGGGCGTCCAGGCGGGTCACCGCGCCGGGCCACTGGCCGCACCCGGTGGATTCGACCCCGAATTCCACGCCGCGGGCAAACAGGATCTGCATGCCGACACACACGCCGAGCACCGGGCGCCCGGCCAGCACCCGCTCGGCGACGATCTTGTCGCCGTTGATGCCGCGCAGCCCGGCCATACAGGCCTCGAACGCACCCACCCCGGGCACCACCAGCCCGTCGGCGGCCGCCGCGGCGTCGGCGTCGGCGGTCACTGTGACCGCGGCACCGACCCGCTGCAACGCCCGCTGGGCCGACCGCAGATTGCCCGAACCGTAGTCCAACACCACCACCGATTTCGCTGTCACAGCGAGCCTTTGGTGGAGGGCACGCCCGACACCCGTGGGTCGGGTTCGACGGCTTGACGCAGCGCCCGGGCGACCGCCTTGTACTGGGCTTCGGTGATGTGGTGCGGGTCGCGTCCGTAGAGCACCCGCACGTGCAACGCGATGCGGGCGTTGGAGGCCAGCGTCTCGAACACGTGCCGGTTGATGACGGTGTGATAGGGCACCTGGGAGCCGGCGATCGTGGTGTGCCGCAGATGATCCGGTTCACCGGTATGCACACAGTAGGGACGCCCGGACACGTCGACGGCGGCGTGGGCCAACGTCTCGTCCATCGGGATGAACGCGTCCCCGAAGCGGCGGATGCCCTTCTTGTCGCCGAGCGCCTCATGGAGCGCTTGACCGAGCACGATCGCGGTGTCCTCGACGGTGTGGTGCGCCTCGATCTCGACGTCGCCGGTGGCGCGCACGGTCAGGTCGAAGCTGGCGTGGCTGCCCAGCGCGGTGAGCATGTGGTCATAGAACGGGACCCCGGTGTCGACGTGCACGACACCGGTGCCGTCCAGGTCGAGTTCGACGACGATGTCGGACTCTTTAGTGGCGCGTTCCACCCGGGCGCGACGGCTACCGGTCATGATGCTCCTAGCGGCTGGGCGAGTTCGGTGGCCACCAACCCTGCGCTGGCGGCCAGCAGCGCGTCGTTTTCCTCGGGCAACCCGATGGTGGTGCGCAGGTAGCCCGGGATCCCGACGTCGCGGATGAGCACCCCGGCATCCAGGTAGCGCTGCCAGGTCGCCGGCGCGTCGGCGAACCGGCCGAACAGCACGAAGTTCGCGTCGCTGGGGATGACCCGAAACCCCAGGGCATCCAGTTCTTTACAGACCCGGTCCCGTTCGGCGACCAGGTGCGCCACGCTACCCAGGGTGTCGTCGGCGTGGCGCAGCGCAGCACGGGCCGCGGCCTGGGTGATGCACGACAGGTGATACGGCAGCCGCACCAACAGCATGGCGTCGATCACCGCGGGGGCGGCGACCAGGTAGCCCAGCCGGCCGCCGGCGAACGCGAACGCCTTACTCATGGTCCGGCTGACGATCAGTTTGGTGGGGTACTCGGCGATCAGCGAGATCGCGGACGGCTGCGAGGAGAATTCGCCGTACGCCTCGTCCAGGATCACGATGCCCGGCGCGGCATCGAGCAAGGGTCGCAGCTCGTCGAGCGAAACACTTTGCCCGGACGGGTTATTGGGGCTGGCCACGAACACCACATCGGGCCGGTGCTCGGTGATAGCGGCCACGGCGACGGCCGTGTCCAGCCGGAAATCCTCGGCCCGGCTGGCGACCAACCATCGGGTCTGCGTGCCGTCGGCGATGATCGGGTGCATCGAATACGACGGCACGAACCCGATCGCGCTGCGGCCCGGCCCGCCGAACGCCTGCAGCAGCTGCAGCAGGATCTCGTTGGAGCCGTTGGCCGCCCACAGATTCTCCACGCCGACGTGCACCCCGGTCTGGGCGCTGAGGTAGGCGGCCAAATCGGTGCGCAGCGCCACGGCGTCGCGGTCGGGGTAGCGGTGCAGCTCGGCGGCCGCGGCGCGCACCGAGCGCGCGACGTCGTCGATGAGCGCCGGGGTCGGCGGATACGGATTCTCGTTGGTGTTCAACCGCACCGGAACTACCAGCTGCGGTGCCCCGTACGGGGATTTGCCGCGCAGGTCGTCGCGCAGCGGCAGATCCGCCAGCGTCACATCCTGGCCCGGTGTGTTCACTGCTCAAACCTCCGCCGTACTGCCTCCCCGTGCGCGGGCAGGTCTTCCGCCGTGGCCAGGGTGATCACGTGCCCGGTCACGTCCTTGAGGGCCGCCTCGGTGTATTCCACGACGTGGGTGCCGCGCAGAAAGGTCTGCACCGACAAGCCGCTGGAGTGCCGCGCCGAGCCCGCGGTCGGCAGCACATGGTTGGAACCGGCGCAGTAGTCGCCCAAGCTGACCGGTGACCAGGGACCGACGAAAATTGCGCCCGCACTGCGGATCCGGGCCGCGACCGCGGCGGCGTCGACGGTCTGGATCTCCAGGTGTTCGGCGGCGTAGGCGTTGACCGCCCGCACGCCGGCGTCCAGATCGTCGACCAGCACCATTGCCGTCTGACGCCCGCCCAGCGCGGCGGTCACCCGCTCGCGGTGCACGGTGGTGGCCAGCTGAGCGGCCAGGGCGCGCTCGGTGGCGTCGGCCAACTCGACGCTGGGGGTCACCAGCACGCTGGCGGCCATCTCGTCGTGTTCGGCCTGGCTAATCAAATCGGCGGCGACATGCGCGGGGTCGGCGCTGTGGTCGGCGAGGATGGCGATCTCGGTGGGCCCGGCCTCGGCGTCGATACCCACCCGGGAGCGGCACAGCCGTTTGGCGGCGGTGACGTAGATGTTGCCCGGGCCGGTGATCATGTCGACCGGCGCCAGTTCGGTGCGGTCGGTGTCGGTGCCGCCGTAGGCCAGCAGCGCCACCGCCTGCGCGCCGCCGACCGCCCAGACCTCGTCGACACCCAACAGCGCCGCGGCGGCCAGAATGGTCGGGTGCGGCAGGCCGCCGAATTGCGCTTGCGGCGGGCTGGCCACCACCAGCGAGTCGACGCCCGCGGTCTGCGCCGGTACCACGTTCATCACCACGCTGGACGGGTAGACCGCGTTGCCGCCGGGCACATACAGGCCCACCCGCTCGACCGGCACCCAGCGCTCGGTCACCGTGGCGCCGGGCCCCAGGGTGGTGGTGGTGTCGATGCGACGCTGGTCGGCGTGCACCGCGCGGGCCCGGGCGATGGCGACCTGCAGCGCCGCCCGCACGTCGGGGTCCAGCTGGGTCAGGGCCGACTCGAGGGCCGCGGTCGGCACCCGGACGGTGTCGGGCCGCACCCCGTCGAAGGACTCGCCGTAGTCCAGGGCCGCCGCCGCTCCCCGCTCGGCGACCGCGTCGACGATGGGCCGCACGTTCGGTAGCACCGCCTCCACGTCGACACCACCGCGCGGCAACACCGCCCGCAGTGCCGCCGCGGTCAGTGCGGCACCGCGCAGATCGATGCGGGCCATGAGCGGCGAATTGGTGGTCACGTCGACCATTGTCCCAGAGCAGCTCAACTGGATTTCGCCGCGCACCGATACAGTGATGTGACACCCACCTCTGCGATCGGAGTTGTCATGGCCACACCCGATAAACCCGACAACGTCGCGAGTCTGCCGCGGATCTTCCCGCCCTGGCTGGACCGGTGGCAGATGAAGTACATGAACCCGGTGGTGAAACCGCTGGCGCGGTATCTGCCCGGCGCGTCGATCATCAAACACCGAGGTCGCAAGTCCGGAAAGCCGTACGAGACGGTGGTCACCACCTACCGCAAGGGCAACGTGCTGGCGATCGCGCTCGGCCACGGCAAGACGGATTGGGTGAAAAACGTGCTGGCCGCAGGGGAGGCCGACGTGCACCTGTTCCGCAGCGACGTGCACCTCACCAACCCGCGCATCCTGCCGGCCGGCACCGACGGCGAGGGCCTGCCGTGGTTGGCCCGGGTGCAGGGCCGCCGGCTCGGGGTTTTCGTCGCCGACATCACCTGACGGGGATGGCGACCCGCCGAGATCGACTCCAGCGCGGAAAACTCCGAGTAGGGGTCACGGCAGCGTCGATCTCGGCGCACAAAAGCGAGAAGTCGGTGCCTTACATGTCCAGGCCGATGTCGAGCACCCGCACCGAATGGGTGAGCGCCCCGACGGCCAGGTAGTCGACGCCGGTTCCGGCGTAGGCTGCCGCGGTCTCCAGCGTTAACCCGCCCGAGGATTCCAGCTGGGTGGCCGGGGAGCGCGCGGCGCGGCGCTGCACCGCGATCTGGGTTTGCCACACCGGGAAGTTGTCCAACAGCACCAGCTGCGGGTTCTCGGCGAGCACCGCGTCGAGCTGTTCGAGGGAATCGACCTCCACCTCGCACGGCAGATCGGGGGCCGCCGCGCGGACCGCGCGCAGCGCCGCGACCACCGAGCCGGCCGCGGCCACATGGTTGTCCTTGATCAGGGCAGCGTCGCCCAGCCCCATCCGGTGGTTGACCCCGCCGCCGACCCGCACGGCGTATTTCTGCAGCGCCCGCAGCCCGGGCAGCGTCTTGCGGGTGTCGCGGATCTTGGCGGTGGTGCCGTGCACGGCCTCCACCCAGGCCGCGGTGGCGGTGGCGATGCCGGACAGGTGACACACCAGGTTCAGCAGGGTCCGCTCGGCGGTCAGCAGGCCCAGCGTCAGGGCCTCCACCGCCAGCAGCGTGGCGCCCGACGGCAGCGACGTGCCGTCGTCGACGCGGTCCAGCACCCGGTAGCCGTCGGCGCCGAGCACCTCGTCGAGCACCAGCAGCGCGACGTCGACCCCGGCGATCACCCCGGGTTCGCGGGTCACCAGCGCCGCGGTGGCCATTGCGCCGTCGGGCACGGTCGCCAAGGTGGTGATGTCCGGGCCGTAGCGCAGGTCCTCGTCCAGGGCGCGGGCGATGACCGCGCGGGCCTCGGCCAGCTCGGTGTCGGACAAGGTGATACCGGCGCGGGTCATGCCGGCACCGGCGCCTCGACCCGCACCGCGCCGTCCTCGAGGCGGACCAGGGTGCCGCGCGCGTGGCCGGCCTCCGGGTCCGGGTAGTCGGCGCGGTGGTGACAGCCCCGGCTCTCGGTGCGGGCCAGCGCCGCCGCCGCGACCGCCCGGGCGGTGACGGTCAACGCGACGTCCTCGAAGTCGGTGCGGTTCAACACGGCGCGCGGCGTCGCCGTGGCCAGTGTCGCGGTGAGCCGGGCCAGCCCGTCGGCGTCGCGCACCACCGAGGCGTCCCGGGTCATGGCGCGGTGCAGGGTGTCGCGGGACAGCGCCGCGCCCGCCGCCGGCTCCGGCGGCACCGCCTGCGCGGGCCCGGCCGCGGTCGCGTGGTCGGCGGCGGCGCGACCGGCGCGAGCGCCCACCACCAGCCCCTCCAGCAGGCTGTTGGACGCCAACCGGTTGGCGCCGTGCATCCCGGTCCGCGCCACCTCACCCGCGGCGAACAGTCCCGGCAGCTCGGTGCGGCCGTCGACGTCGGTGAGGACCCCGCCGCAGCTGTAATGCGCGCCGGGCAGCACCGGGATGGGTTGCCGGACGGGATCGATACCGGCCGCTCGGCAGGCGGCGGTGACCGTCGGGAAACGGCGTTCGAACTCGGCGATCCCGCGGGCATCCAGGTAGACGCAGTCGTCGCCGGTCGCGCGTAGCCGGGCGTCGATCGCCGCCGCCACCACGTCGCGCGGCGCCAGATCGGCCATCGGATGCACCCCGGCCATCACCGAATCACCTTGGCGATCAACAAGTGTGGCGCCCTCGCCGCGAATCGCCTCGGTCACCAGGGGTCGTCGGCCGCCGGCGTGGCCGTCGAACAGCATGGTCGGGTGGAACTGGATGAATTCCAGGTCGCTGACCGCCACCCCGGCCCACAGCGCCAACGCGATCCCGTCGCCGGTGGAGCCGTCGGGATTGGTGGTCGCCCGGTAGAGGTGTCCCAGACCGCCGGTGGCCAGGATCACCGCCGGGGCGTGCAGCAGGCCCAGCCCCGCCGGGGTCGCCACCAGCACCCCGGTCACCGCGTCGTCGTGCAGCACCCGCAGCGCCGCGTGGCTGGTCCGGATGTCCAGCACCGCGGCCGCCTGGTCCAGCGCCCGCTGCACCTCGGCGCCGGTGGCGTCGCCGCCGGCGTGCACGATGCGGCGACGGGAATGTCCGCCCTCGCGGGTCAGCGCCCACCGGCCCGGTGTCGCTTCGTCGAATCGCGCTCCGGCGCCCACTAATTCGACCACCGCGCGGTGCCCGTCGGCGACGATCGAGGTCACCGCCTCGGGGTCGCAGAGGCCGGCCCCGGCGGCCAGGGTGTCGGCGACGTGGGCGTCGACCGAGTCGTCGGTGTCGGGCAACACCACCGCGATCCCGCCCTGCGCGTAATGGGTCGCGGTCACCCCGGCCGTCTGCGGCGCCTTGCTCAACACGACGACACGTTGCCCGCGCCGATGTGCGGCCAGCGCGGCGGCCAGACCGGCGACCCCGGTGCCGACGACGACGACGTCGGCGTGCTGCTCCCAGGCCGCGGCCGGCATCATTCGCCGCCGCCGGGCTGCCCGATCTTGATCATCTCCTGCACGCTGCGCCGCGCCGCGGCCGCGGTGTCCGGGTCGACGTGCACCTCGTCGGCGCCGTCCACCAGGCAGCGCAACAATGCCGCCGGGGTGATCATCTTCATGAACTTGCAGGCCGCCCGGTCGTTGACCGCCTGGAAGTCGACCTCGGGGGCGGCCCGACGCAGCTGGTAGAGCATGCCCACCTCGGTGGCGACCAGCACTTGCCGCGCCCGGGTGGCGCGGGCGGCGTCGAGCATGCCGCCGGTGGACAAGATCTTGACCCGATCCTCCGGGACCGCGCCTTCCCCGGCCAGGTACAGCGCCGAGGTCGCGCAGCCGCACTCCGGGTGCACGAACAGCTCGGCGTCGGGATGGGTGCGCGCCTGATCGGCCAGCTCGTCGCCGTTGATGCCGGCGTGCACATGGCATTCGCCGGCCCACACCTGCAGGTTTTCCCGCCCGGTCACCCGGCGGACATGCGCGCCGAGGAACTGGTCCGGGCAGAACAGCACCTCGCGATCGGGGTCGATGGAGGCGACCACGTCCACGGCATTCGACGAGGTGCAGCACACGTCGGTGAGCGCCTTGACCGCCGCGGTGGTGTTGACGTAGGACACCACCGCGGCGCCGGGGTGCTCGTCCTTCCAGGCCTGCAGGTCCTCCGGGGTGATCGAGTCGGCCAGCGAGCACCCGGCCCGCTGGTCGGGGATCAGCACGGTCTTGTCCGGGCTCAAAATCTTGGCGGTCTCGGCCATGAAGTGCACGCCGCAGAACACGATGGTGTCCTCGGGGGCTTCGGCGGCGATCCGCGACAGCGCCAGCGAATCGCCGACATGATCGGCGACATCTTGGATGGCCGGCAGCTGGTAGTTGTGTGCCAACACGGTGGCGTTGCGCGCCCGCGCCAGGCGGCGAATCTCGGCGGCCCACTGCTCATCGGCGTCCACCCCGGCGTAGCCGGTGGGCGTGTCGACGATGCGGGCGGCCAGGCCGTCCGCCGACGTCGCCGCGCGATCCAGGATCGTCATGGCGGTTCCTTTCGCCGGATAGGTTTTCGACTTACAATCGAAAACATGCTGTATGGTAGCACCGGCCACGAGGTGCTTGCCGTCGTGTTCCAGGTTCGGGGCCTGGAAGCGGACCCGGACGCCGACCCGGCAACGGCCGCCGAAACACCGAAACCCCAGCTCAACGTGCTGTTGTGGGAACGCGCCCAAGAACCGGAGCGGGGCGCGTGGGCGCTGCCCGGCGGGCGGTTGCGGGATGACGAAGATATGACGAGTTCGGTGCGTCGTCAGCTCGCCGAGAAGGTCGACCTGCGGGAACTGGCGCACCTTGAGCAGTTGGCGGTGTTCTCCGCCCCCGACCGGGTGCCCGGCACCCGGATGATCGCGACCACCTTTTTGGGCCTGGTGCCCTCCCCCGCCACCCCGGAATTGCCGCCGGACACCCGCTGGCATCCGGTGAACACGCTGCCGCCGATGGCGTTCGACCACGGCCCGATGGTGGCGCACGCCCGCACCCGGCTGGTCGCCAAGATGTCCTACACCAATATCGGATTCGGTTTGGCGCCACGAGAATTCGTGGTCTCGACGCTACGCGACATTTACGGCGCGGCGCTGGGCTATCAGGTCGACGCCACCAACCTGCAGCGGGTACTGGCCCGCCGCGGCGTCATCACCCGCACCGGCAACACCGCCCAGTCCGGCCGCAGCGGCGGCCGGCCCGCCGCGGTGTACCGGTTCACCGATTCGCAGTTGCGGGTCACCGACGAATTCGCCGCCCTGCGCCCACCGGTGTGATCGTGCGGCGAGCGTGCGCAGTTGTACGCCAGAGACCTGCAGAATTGGCATTCTGAGCACGCTCGCGGGTGAGGCGACGGCGAGTCGGATTGGATTCTTAACCCCCTCTTAAGCAAGAATGCCCGAATGGAGTTTGACGGCCTGGCGCGTGAACACGGTGTTGAGTGGATCGGCCAGGCTCCGCACGACGACCTGCAGCGCGGTGCGCATCCGCCGCAGCCGGACGACGACCCCTTCTACCTGCCCCCACCGGGCTTCCAGCACGCCGTCCCCGGCACCGTGCTGCGCTCCCGCGAGGTGGAGCTGGCGTTTCTCGGCGTCATCCCGCAGCCGTTCACCGCGACGCAACTGCTCTACCGGACCTGCGACCGCAACGGCGCGCCCGAGGCCACGGTGACGACGGTGCTGGTGCCGGCCGACCGCGACCGCAAACGGTCCTGTCCGCTGCTGTCCTACCAGTGCGCCATCGACGCCACCACCCGACGCTGCTTCCCGTCCTATGCGCTGCGGCGGCACGCCAAGGCGATCGGCTCATTTGCCCAGTTGGAGTTGGTGCTGATCGCTGCGGCACTGGCCGAGGGCTGGGCGGTGTCGATCCCCGATCACGAAGGACCCAACGGTGCCTGGGGCGCGCCCTACGAACCGGGCTACTGCGTGCTCGACGGGGTGCGCGCCGCGGTGAACACCGACCGCCTGGGCTTGGCCGCCGACGCGCCGGTGGGCCTGTGGGGTTACTCCGGCGGCGGACTGGCGACCGGGTGGGCGGCGGAGGTGGCGGCCGACTACGCCCCCGACCTCAATGTGGTCGGGGCGGTGCTCGGATCACCGGTCGGCGACCTGGGCCACACCTTCCGCCGGTTGAACGGCTCGTTCTTTTCCGGACTGCCCGCGATGATGGTCGCCGCGTTGGCGCACGTGTACCCCGACCTGGACCAGGTGATCGAAGAACACGCCACCAGCGAAGGACGCGACCTGCTGCACTCGCTGGAGACCATGACCACCGCCGGTGCGGTGATCCGGATGCGCCACAAGAGCATGGCGTCCTATGTCGACCAGCCGCTCGACGACATCCTGGACCTGCCGGCGGTGCAACACGTCTTCGAAGACACCAAGCTGGGAGCCAAGGTGCCGACCCCGCCGGTAATGATGGTCCAGGCCGTCTACGACGAGGTGATTTCCGTCGAGCACATCGACCACCTGGCCGACGCGTACGCCGACGGCGGTGCTGCCCTCACCTACCACCGGGACCGGCTCAGCGACCACCTGCTGCTGCACCCGCTGTCCGCCCCGATGGTGCTGCACTGGCTGCGTGACCGGTTCGCGGGTCGCCCGGTGGCCGACCACCCGGTGCGCACGTCGTGGCCGACGGTGCTGAACCCGACGACCTATGTCGGGATGGCGCGGCTTGGGGTGATCGCCGCCAAGGTCATCACGGGCGGTTTGCTGCACCGTTCTCGCGGCTGACCGCGCCGGTTGCGGCGGGCGCGGTCGCGGTCTCGACGAGCGGGTAGCTGCCCAGATCGTCGCGCGCGCTCGAGGCGGCCCCGAGCGCGTAAACCAGTGCCGCTGCCGCGGCCGGCAGCAGCAGGCTGGCGGCGACCTGCAGCGGAGTATGGCCGAAGAACACCGGCGGCGCCTCGGTGAAGTAGTGCACCCGGTGGTCCGGGGTCACCGGTGCACCGTCAACATCCACCACGCCGTAGCGCAGCCGCACCAGCACCGCCCCGACCGCCATCGCGGCGGCCGCGGCGGCCAGCAACCCGGCCGACAACGCCACCACCATTTCCGGTCCGCGGTGCGCACGCCACTGCCAGACCAGCGTGGCGGCCACCACCGCTACCACACCCACCAGGCCCAACATCAGGGCCGCCGCGACGAAGAAGTGGTCGGATTCGGGTCCCAGGTAGGCGTGCACCCGGTCGCCGTCGCGGGTCAGCGCCACCACGCCGTGGATCGGCGGCGCCAGCCACGACCACAACACTCCGACCGCTGCACCGACGATCGCCAAGCCGCCCAGCACCAGGGCGAGGGCCCGGGCCCGCGTCGTGCGCGGGGCGGCCTGCCGCTGTTGCTGCTGGCCGGCGCCGACGGTCATCGCCCCCTCAACCACACCCGCACACCTTCCCGTCGACCAGTCGCCCAAACCCTACCGGAGGCCGCCGCACCGCCCTGGTCGCAGTGACAGCCGCAGGCGAGGACTGCGCCGCCACCGCCACATGGGCCGCGCTCGCCGCAATCAAACGGGCAACCTCACGCGCGATCCCGCTCAACGCTGGGCGTCGAGCTCCGCCGAATCCACCAGCCCGTGCCGAGAACACTTGGCCCACCAGCCATCCGGGCGGACCTGCACCATCATGCGGCGACCGCACGCCGCGCAATACCGGGGCGGCTCCAAACCCAGCTGCGCGGCCGTCGGCACCGAGCCGCCGGCCGGATCTTCGGTTTTGGCACCCGTGTAGACGTTGTAGACACCGGCCCCGACCGGGGCGGGCAGGTCGGCGACCATCACCATCACAGGGTGGCGTTGAGCGCCTTGATCGGCATCTGCAGATCGTCGAGCAGCTCCAGGTCGGCCTCGGCGGGACGGCCCAGCGTGGTCAGGTAGTTGCCGACGATGACGGCGTTGATGCCGCCCAGAATGCCTTGCTTGGCACCCAGATCCCCCAGGGTGATTTCGCGGCCGCCGGCGAAGCGCAGCATGGTGCGCGGCAGCGCCAGCCGGAACGCGGCCACCGCGCGCAGCGCGTCGGCGGCCGGCAGCACCTCCAGGTCACCGAACGGGGTGCCCGGGCGCGGATTCAGGAAGTTCAGCGGCACCTCGTCCGGGTCGAGTTCGGCGAGGTCGGCGGCGAACTCCGCGCGCTGCTCCAGCGTCTCCCCCATGCCCAGGATGCCGCCGCAGCACACCTCCATCCCCGCCTCGCGCACCATCGACAGCGTGTCCCAGCGCTCTTCCCAGGTGTGGGTGGTGACGACGTTGGGGAAATGCGACCGGGCGGTCTCCAGGTTGTGGTTGTAGCGGTGCACGCCCATGGCCGACAGCTGGTCGACCTGGTCTTGGGTCAACATGCCCAGCGAGCAGGCGATCTGGATGTCGACCTCGTTGCGGATCGCCTCGATGCCGGCGGCGACCTGCGCGAGCAGCCGCTCATCGGGGCCGCGGACCGCGGCGACGATGCAGAATTCGGTGGCGCCGGTCTTGGCGGTCTGCTTGGCCGCCTCGACCAGGCTGGGAATGTCGAGCCAGGCGCTGCGCACCGGCGACGCGAACAGCCCGGACTGCGAACAGAAATGGCAGTCCTCCGGGCAACCACCGGTTTTCAGGCTGATGATGCCCTCGACCTCGACGTCGGGTCCGCACCAGCGCATCCGCACCTCGTGCGCCAGCGCCAGCAGCTCCTCGAGCCGCTCATCGGGCAGCTGCAGCACTGCCAGCACCTGGTCCCGGGTCAGTCCGGTGCCGTCCTCCAACACCTGCTGGCGGGCCACCGCCAAGATGTCGGTTTCCGCGTCGGTGCCGGTGCTGGGCCGAGTTGCCGCCTGAGTCACCAGAAACTCCCTTGCTGTGCGCTGACTTGAACGGTGTTCAGGTTAGGCTAGCGGAGTGCAACTGCACAAACGTGACGTGGTCGCTGCGGCCACCGCCCTCCTGGACAGCTACGGCATCGCCGATTTGACGATGCGTCGGCTGGCGCGCGAGCTCAATATCACCCCCGGCGCGCTGTACTGGCATTTCGCCAATAAGCAGCAGCTGCTCGGCGCGGTGGCCGATCGGGTGCTGGGCCCGGCCTGCGCCGATCCCGGCGCGGGTAGCTGGCGCTGGCGCATCGAGACGCTGTGCGCGCGGCTGCGGGATGCGCTGCTGTCGCACACCGACGGCGCCGAGCTGGTCTCGGCGAGCGTCGCGGCGGGCCAGTCGCAGGCCGCCGCAACGATTCTGGCGCGGCTGGCGGCCGCCGCCACCGACGCGGGGGTGCCGGCCGAGCACTCGGAGTTGGCCGCACGCACCGTCGTGTACTACGTGTTGGGCTTCACCGCCGACGAGCAGGCGCGGCTGCAGTGGGACGCCGCCGGCGCGGCGGAGATCGCACCGGCCACCGAACCGGGCCGCGATTTCGCGTTCGGGCTGCAGCTGCTGATCGACGGCCTGGCGGTGCAGGCCGGCCAGCTGACCGTCAGCTGATCTGATGCTCGGTGCGGGCGTTACCGTCCCAGCGGCGTAACCCGACGAAACGGCCGCTGATCTGGCTGGGTCGCCCGGCGATGCGCAGCGCCCGACCCAGCTGGGCCGGGCCCACCCGGCGGGCCAGCGTGACGTGTCCGGTCCACTGCCCGGGCAGCGTGTTGGCCATGGGTTCGGGGGCCGCATGGGGCGCGCACAGCCGGTGCACCTGCTGCTGGGCGGCCAAAAGCTCCACGGTGGGCACCACCAGCCGGGCCAACACCCCATGCGAGCGACCGAAGATCAGCGACGCGCCGAGGATGCAGGCCAGCGGCAGCCGCGCGCTCACCGCTGCCAGCAGCGCGTCGACCTGCGGATCGATCCGCTGGGCGACGGTCAAGGTGACGTGCGGGCGGCTGGCCGGGGCCTGGCTGGGGATCCCGGCGGCGGCCAGCTCATCCCAGATGCGCCGCACCGTCGCCTCGGTCTCGGCGTCGAAGAGCAGCTCAACCGAATGCACCATCAGCTCACCAGCGCGGCAACCCAGCTGTGGTCGAACGCATCCGCGCTGACCGCGGTGAACTGCGTGGCGTTTAGCGCCCCGGCCCCGGCCGGGAGCAGCGCGCGCAGCGGCGCTAGCCGCGCCAGCGCGTCCCGGTTGGAGGTGTGCACCGCATCGGGGTGGGCGGGCCAGCTGCCGAGCACCACCCCGGCGCAGCGCAGCCGGCGCGCGGCCAGCGCCTCCAACGTCAACGCGGTGTGGTTGAGGGTGCCCAGCTCCGCGGTGGTCACCACCAGCACCGGTGCCGCCAGGTCGACGGCCAGATCCCGCAGGGTGACGCCGTCGTCGGCCAGCTCGACCAGCAGCCCGCCGGCCCCTTCGACCAGTGTCAGCCGCCCCGGACGGTCCAGTTCGGTGATCACCCGCCGCACCTCGGCGCCGGTCGGCAGGCTCGCCCCGACCTGGTCGGCCGCGGCGACCGGGGCCATCGGCTGCGGGTAGCGCGCCACCCCGACCAACTCGGTGACCCCGGCTATGCGGGCCACCTCGGCGAGGTCGTCGTCCCCGTCGGCGGTGCCGGTCTGCACCGGTTTGCACACCGCCACATCCAGGCCGGCCTGCCGGGCGCAGCTGGCCAGCGCCGCGGTGGCGATCGTTTTGCCGACGCCGGTGCCGGTGCCGGTGACAACCAGGATGGTCATGACCTGCTGGCCGACAGCACGCCGGTCAGCACCCGGCGCGCCAGCTCCAATTCGTCGGCGTCCAACGAGGCGCGGGCGGTCAGCCGCAGCCGCGACGTCCCGGCCGGTACCGTCGGCGGCCGGAAGCAGCCCACCCGCACCCCGGCCTCCAGGCAGGCGGTCGCGGCGGCCACCGCCACCTCCGGATCGCCGAGGATCACCGACACCACCGCGGACTGCGGCACGTCGGGAACGTCGCAGATCGTCGCCAGCGTGCCGGCGTGCTGCAGCACCGCGTCGGCGCGCCACGGTTCGGCGGCCAGCACCCGCAGCGCGGCCCCCGCCGCACCGACCGCCGCCGGCGCCAACCCGGTGTCGAAGATGAAGGTTCGGGCGGCGTCGATGAGATGGTCGCGCACCGCGGTCGGCCCCAGCACCACACCGCCTTGGCTGCCCAGCGCCTTGGACAGCGTGGTCGTCATCACCACATCGGGCGCCCCGGCCAGCCCAACCTCGTGCAGCAGACCGCGCCCGCCGGCGCCGCGGACCCCGAGCCCGTGCGCCTCGTCGACCAGCAGCACGGCGCCGTGGCGACGGCACACCTCGTGCAGTTCCCGCAGCGGGGCCAGCGCTCCGTCGGCACTGAACACCGATTCGGTGACGACGACCGCGCGCTCTTCATCCCGCCCGGCCAGCGCCGCCGCGACCGCGTCGACGTCGCGGTGCGGCGTAATCGCCAGCCGCGCCCGGGACAGCCGGCAAGCGTCCACCAACGACGCGTGCGAGTAGCTGTCGGACACCACCAGCGCGCCCGGACCGGTCAGGCTGACCAGGGCGCCGATGTTGGCCGCATATCCCGAGGAGAACACCAAACCCGATGGCGCACCGACGAAGTCGGCCAACGCCTGCTCGAGTTCCTCATGCAGTTCGGTGTTGCCGGTCACCAGCCGGGAGCCGCCGGCGCCGGCCCCCCAGGTGTGCAGCGCCTCCACGCCGCCGGCGATGACCGCCGGATGTTGTGACAACCCGAGGTAGTCGTTGGACGCCAAGTCCAATTCGGTGGCCACGGCGGGCCGGGTCCTCAGCGTGCGCCGCAGCCCGGCCTGGCGGCGCTGCTGCTCCACCTCGGCCAGCCACGCCAGCGGAGAAAGACCCGTACGCGTCACCCGATGCTCCCTCGACCAGACTTGAACACCGTTTAGGTTACTGCACCGGCGACGGCGACCATTGCCGAGCCGAGCTGGGCGATCTCGTCGGGCGTGCAGATGTAGGGCGGCATGGCGTACACCAGGTTGCGGAATGGTCGCAGCCACACCCCGTGGTCCAACGCCACCGGGGTGGCCACGGCCAAATCGACCGGCTCGCGCAGTTCGATGACCCCGATCGCGCCGCGGACCCGCACGTCGGCCACCCCGGGCAGGGCGCGGGCCGGCTCCAGCGCGGCGGTCAACCCGGCGCCGATGTCGGCGACGGTTGAGCGCCAGTTTTGGCCCAGCAGCAGCTCGGTGCTGGCCACCGAGACCGCGCACGCCAACGGGTTGGCCATGAAGGTGGGCCCATGCATCAGGGCGCCGGCCTCACCGGAGCTGATGGTGTGCGCGATCTCGGTGCTGCATAGGGTGGCGGCCAGGGTGAGATAGCCCCCCGTCAACGCCTTGCCGACGCACATGATGTCCGGGCTGATGCCGGCATGGTCGGCGGCGAACAGCTCACCGGTGCGACCGAACCCGGTGGCGATCTCGTCGAAGACCAGCAGCACGTCGTGCCGATCGCACAGGGCGCGCAGGTCGCGCAGATACCGTGGGTCGTGGAAGCGCATGCCGCCGGCGCCCTGCACCACCGGTTCGACGACCACCGCGGCCAGCTCGGCGGCGTGGGCGGCCAGCTGGGCCTCGAACGCCGCGGTGTAGTCGGGGTCGTAGTCGCGCGGCACCTGCGGGGCGAAGATTTGGCGGGCCAGGATGTCGGTCCACAGCGAGTGCATGCCGCCGTCGGGATCGCAGATGCTCATCGGCATGAAGGTGTCGCCGTGGTAGCCACCCCGCCAGGTCATCAGCCGGTGCTTGCCCGGCGTGCCGCGCGCCCGCCAATACTGCAGCGCCATTTTCGTGGCCACCTCCACCGACACCGAGCCGGAGTCGGACAGGAACACGGTGTCCAACCCGGCGGGGGTGATCTGCACCAGCAGCTGCGCCAGCCGGGCGGCGGGTTCGTGGGTGAGACCGCCGAACATGACGTGGTTCATGGTGGCCAGCTGCGCCGTCACCGCCGCGTCCAGCACCGGGTGGCCGTGGCCGTGGATCGCGGTCCACCACGAGCTCATCCCGTCCAGCACCTCGATCGACCGGCCGTCACGGCTCAGCGTCAGCCAGGCGCCGCGGGCCGCCACCGCCACCACCGGGGCCACCGCCTCGGCGCCGATGGTGCTGTACGGGTGCCACAGATGGGCGGCGTCGATCGCGCTGATCTGCTCCGGGCTCAACCTGGGGGTCGCCTGGGGAGTCGCCGTGGCCACGGAGACCGAGCGTAGTGCCCCAGGTTGGATCACCAGTCGGTCACGGTCCGGCAAAGTTCCCCTCTCTACTCCGGTCGACCTCTATGCTGACGCCTCCCCATGTTGTAGAAGTGTCTCTAGTGACTGTTGTGAATGGAACGGAATCCCCATGAGACGCATCTACGCCGCCGCGATCGGCTTGGCACTGTCGGTGGCGACGCCCGGTCTCGCGAGCGCCGTTCCCGGCTCGCCGCCGGTCGGCAACCAGCAGGCCATTAACTATGTCCTCCAGCGCGCCCTATCCCAGCGTGGCGTGCCGTACGTCTACGGCGGCGGTAACGCGTCCGGGCCCACCAACGGCGTCCGGCAGGCGACATCCACCGTTCCGGGCACGACCGGCTTCCCCGGCACGGTCACCGCTCCCGGTGCCGCCCTGCCGCGGACCGGCACGGTCACCTCCCCCGGCGCTGGCACCTTCCCGGGCTCGGGTACCGCGGGAGTTCCGGGTGCCGGCGTTGCTCCGGGTACCGCCACCTCGCCGAGCAGCGGCGCGGTGGGATTCGACTCCTCGGGTCTGGTGCAGTACAGCTTCGCCGCGGCCGGGATCAAGATGCCGCGGACCTCCGGCGAGCAGTGCAACGTCGGTCAAAAAGTCGCGCCGGCACAGGCCCGCCCCGGCGACCTGATCTGCTTCGGGCCCGGCGGCAGCCAGAGCGTGGCGATCTACCTGGGCAACGGACAGATGATCGAGGCCACCGAGCCCGCGGTCACCGTCTCCGCCGCGCGCACCACCAACATGACCCCGTACCTGACCCGGATCATCAACGGGTAAGCGCCGCGTGGGCGTCCTCCCCAGCGCACGCCGCCGGGAAGGACGCCCGCCGCGTCACAGCCCGGTGAAGAAATCGAGCACCAGGCTCGGCAGATCGGCGATCATCGAGGCCGGCGCGAAGGCCGCCTCGGCTGACGATGCGCCCAGCGCCTGCGCGATCTCCTGCGGGAACTGAACCAGCAAATCGTAAAGAACACCGGAGCCTGCCACGCTTGCGCCCGAGGTGAGAAGCCCGGTGTAGTCAACGAATTCCGTCGAGTACCCGTTGAGGAGCGCGTCGGTGACCACGGCCGGCATATTGAGCAGGTCGGTGAACGCCGCCAACGGCTCCCCGGCACCGAATGCGTCGACGACCGACTGGGCGCTATCGGCCAGCGCCTGGGTGGTGCCGAACAGCACGCCCACCGGGGCGAGCAGCAGATTCAACCCGATCCCCGGCAGGGTGCCCAGCACATTGGTCAGGTTTTGCGCCATCTCCTCGGGTATCTGCAGGATGGTTTGCAGCGGAACGGCCACCGGCAGCAGCCCGAGCAGCAGGTCGCTGTTGAAGTTGGAGACCGCATCGCTGATGTCGCCGGACGCGATGCCGCTGAGCAGCGTCTGTAGCGCCTGAGGCAAGCCCTGGACCAGGAAGCCACCCAACGCGCTGGCAATGCTCTGCCCATTGGTGACCAGCGTGTCGGCAAATCCGAACTGGTTGTGCAGCACCTGGGTCAGGATCGGCACCGGGTCGGCCAGGATCTCCTGGCCGATCTGCGTAACGTTGGTGAATGCCCCGGAAAAAACATCCAGCCACTCGGTGACGGGGTTGGGCACCGCCGCGATCAGATCCGCGCCGGTGTCGGCGACGGCGGCACTGGTCAGCTCGATCGCGCGCTCCCGCATCCCCGCCACGGTCGGTGCCACCGGGTTGATGGCGATCAGGCTGGCACCCGCCACGGCGATCCCGGCGGCTAGATAGGGCCGCAACCGGGCGTTTGAGCGCGACGCACCACAGTCCACGACACCGTCGCCCGTTTCGAGATTAAGTGCAGATTGCACCGAACTTCTCCTTTGCTGTGAGAATGCTGTGACCCATGCCACACCAAGTGGTGCGAATATTACTTGAGAGTATGCTTAACGCAATAGAAATTCCGGAAAGTTGGACACGGCATCTGTTCGTCGGCTATGAACTGGGTTTTAGCCCCGATTGAGGCGGCTGTCGATGGTCGACTGCCTAGCGGTAGCCGTCCGTGTGCTGCCGTTCGCTTAGCAAGAATCTAATTAGGTGCGACCGTCGTCCTTTGCGCAGCTAATTTGCTGGCTCGGCCCGCCGAGGCTCCCGTCGGCTCATCGGCTGTGCGCACGCCGCACCGGGGCGCGGCCGATGCCGCGGGGCGCGACACCGCGCCGAGCCCTCCCCCGTTCGGGAGGCACCCCCAGTGAAAGTCCCTGATTTCCGGCCGAATCGGGGACTTTCACGTCTGCTCGGCGGTCATGGCGCTCCAGCGGCTGCCCGCAGATTAGGTAGATTGTCTGGCGATCATGATGACCCTCACCGCGCCCCGGCCGACGCGTGCGACCGTTCCGGCGCCCGCCCCCGACGCCGCGATGGGGACTCGGAAAAGCGGTTTTTACCGTCACGATCTCGACGGCCTGCGCGGTATCGCGATCGCCCTGGTCGCCATGTTTCACGTCTGGTTCGGCCGGGTCTCCGGCGGCGTCGACGTGTTTTTGGCCCTGTCCGGCTTCTTTTTTGGCGGCAAGCTCTTGCGTGCCGCGCTCAACCCGGCGTCGTCGCTGGCGCTGACACCGCAAATCACCCGACTGGTCCGCCGACTGCTGCCGGCGCTGGTCGTGGTGCTGGCCGCATCCGGGGTGCTCACCATCCTGGTGCAGCCGCAGACCCGCTGGGAGACGTTCGCCGACCAGAGCCTGGCCAGCCTGGGGTACTACCAGAACTGGGAACTGTCCCACACCGTGGCCGACTACCTGCGCGCCGGCGAGGCGGTCAGTCCGCTCCAGCACATCTGGTCGATGTCGGTGCAGGGTCAGTTCTACATCGCCTTCCTGGTGCTGGTTTTCGGCTTCGCCTACCTGTTTCGGCGGCCGCTCGGCGGCCGGCTGCGGATGGCGTTCGTGGCGTTGCTCACCGTGTTGACGGTGGCGTCGTTCGGGTACGCGATCGTCGCGCACCAGGCCGATCAGGCCCAGGCCTACTACAACAGCTTCGCCCGGGCCTGGGAGTTGCTGATCGGGGCGCTCGCCGGCGCGCTGGTCCCCTACATCCGCTGGCCGCTGTGGTTGCGCACCCTGATCGCCACGGTGGCGCTGGCGGCGATCCTGTCCTGCGGGGCACTGATCAACGGCGTCAAGGAGTTCCCCGGGCCCTGGACGCTGGTGCCGGTCGGGGCGACGGTCCTGTTCATCCTGGCCGGGGCCAACCGGCACGCCCACCCCAGCACCAGCGACCGGATGCCGCTGCCCAACCGGCTGTTGGCCGCGGCCCCGCTGATGACGTTGGGTGCCATGGCCTACTCGCTGTATTTGTGGCATTGGCCGCTGCTCATCTTCTGGTTGTCCTACACCGGCCACCGGCACGCCAACTTCCTCGAGGGAACCGCGATCCTGCTGGTCTCCGGTGTGCTGGCCTATCTGACCCTGCGCTTCGTCGAGGATCCGCTGCGGGCCACCGCGGCGCACCCGACGCCGAAGATTCCGTGGCGGGTGCGGTTGCGCCGGCCGACGATCGCGCTCGGCTCGACGGTGGTGCTGCTCGGGGTGGCGCTGACGGCGACGTCGTTCACCTGGCGTGAACACGTCACCGTGCAACGTGCTAACGGCAAGGAGCTGTCCGGGCTCAGCGCCCACGACTACCCCGGGGCGCGCGCGTTGGTCAAACACGCCCGGGTGCCCAAACTCCGGATGCGCCCCACCGTGCTGGAGGTCAAAAAGGACCTGCCGCCGTCGACCAAAGACGGATGCATCAGCGACTTCAAGAATCCGGCGATCATCAACTGCAGCTACGGCGACACCGACGCCACCCGCACCATCGCCTTGGCCGGTGGTTCGCACGCCGAACACTGGCTCACCGCGCTGGACCTGCTCGGCCGCATGCACCACTTCAAGGTGGTGACCTACCTCAAGATGGGCTGCCCGCTGTCCACCGAGGACGTGCCGCTGATCATGGGCAACAACGCCCCCTACCCGCAGTGCCACGACTGGGTGCAGCAAACGATGGCCAAGCTGGTCGCCGACCGGCCGGACTACGTGTTCACCACGTCGACGCGACCGTGGAACATCAAACCTGGCGACGTGATGCCGGCCAGCTACGTCGGGATCTGGCAGACGCTGTCCGACAACAACATCCCGGTGCTCGCCATGCGGGACACCCCGTGGCTGGTGCGGAACGGTGGGCCGTTTGAGCCCGCGGACTGCCTGGCCGACGGCGGCAACGCGGTGTCCTGCGGTATGAAGCGCGCCGAAGTGCTGTCCGACCACAACCCGACCCTCGACTTCGTCGGGCAGTTCCCGCTGCTCAAGCCGTTGGATATGTCCGACGCGTTGTGCCGTCACGAGATTTGTCGCGCGGTGGAGGGAAATGTGCTGATCTACCACGACTCTCATCACCTGTCGGCCACCTATGTGCGCACCATGTCCGGCGAGCTGGGCCGGCAGATCGCCGCGGCCACCGGCTGGTGGTGACATCTCGCTCGCTTTTCCCCGGGCCCGGATAAAGTCGACTCGTGTCGTCCAATGAGTCAGTGACCCAGCCAGCCGAGAGCGGTAGCGGACCCGCGGTCAGCGCCGTGTGGCCGGGCAGCAGTTACCCGCTGGGTGCCACCTACGATGGCGCCGGCACGAATTTCGCGTTGTTCTCCGAGATCGCCGAGCGGGTCGAGTTGTGCCTGATCGGTAAGGACGGCGGCGAGACCCGGATCGACATGGGTGAGGTGGACGGCTACGTCTGGCACGCCTACCTGCCGACCATCGGCCCCGGGCAGCGGTACGGCTTCCGGGTGCACGGCTCGTGGGACCCGGCCGCCGGGCACCGCTGCGACTCCAGCAAGCTGCTGCTGGACCCCTACGGGAAAGCGTTCCACGGCGACTTCGATTTCACCCAGGCGCTGTTCTCCTACGACATGGCGGCCGCGGCGGGCGACCCGTCCGACACCGGCACCCCGCCGATGGTCGACTCGCTGGGCCACACCATGACCAGCGTGGTGATCAACCCGTATTTCGACTGGGCGTCGGACCGGGCGCCGCGCACCCCCTATCACGAGACCGTCATCTACGAGGCCCACGTGAAGGGCATGACCCAGACCCACCCCGGCATCCCCGAGGAACAGCGCGGCACCTACGCCGGCCTCGCCCACCCGGTGATCATCGACCACCTCAACTCGTTGAACGTCACGGCCATCGAGCTGATGCCGGTGCACCAGTTCCTGCACGACCACCGGCTGCTGGAGCTGGGCCTGCGGAACTACTGGGGTTACAACACCTTCGGCTTCTTCGCACCGCACAACCAGTACGCGGCCAGCCGCCACGCCGGCGGCGCGGTGGCCGAGTTCAAGGCGATGGTGCGCACCTTCCACGAGGCGGGCATCGAGGTCATCCTCGACGTGGTCTACAACCACACCGCCGAAGGCAACCATCTGGGGCCCACCATCAATTTCCGGGGCATCGACAACGCGGCCTACTACCGGCTCGCCGACGACGACCCCCGCTTCTACAAGGACTACACCGGCACCGGCAACAGCCTCAACGCCCGCAACCCACACACCCTGCAACTGATCATGGATTCGCTGCGCTACTGGGTGACCGAAATGCACGTCGACGGGTTCCGGTTTGACCTGGCCTCCACGCTGGCGCGTGAGTTACACGACGTCGACCGGCTGAGCGCGTTCTTCGACCTGGTGCAGCAGGATCCGGTGGTCAGCCAGGTCAAGCTGATCGCCGAGCCGTGGGATGTCGGCGAGGGCGGCTACCAGGTCGGCAACTTTCCCGGTTTATGGACCGAGTGGAACGGGAAGTACCGCGACACGGTGCGTGACTATTGGCGCGGCGAACCCGAGACGCTCGGCGAGTTCGCCTCCCGGCTGACCGGGTCCTCGGATTTGTATGAGGCCACCGGGCGCCGTCCCAGCGCCAGCATCAATTTCGTCACCTGCCATGACGGGTTCACGTTGACCGACCTGGTGACCTACAACGAGAAGCACAACGAAGCCAACGGCGAAGACAATCGCGACGGCGAAAGCTACAACCGGTCCTGGAACTGCGGTGTCGAGGGCCCCACCGACGACCCGGACGTCCTGGCGCTGCGGGCCCGGCAGATGCGTAACATCATGGCCACCTTGCTGGTCAGCCAGGGCACCCCGATGATCGCGCACGGCGACGAGTTTGGCCGCACCCAGCAGGGCAACAACAACGTCTACTGCCAGGACTCCGAATTGTCCTGGATGGACTGGTCGCTGGCCGAGAAAAACGCCGACCTGCTGGACTTCACCCGCAAAGCGACCGCGTTGCGCCGCGACCATCCGGTGTTTCGTCGCCGTCGGTTCTTCGAAGGCCGGCCGATTCGCAGCGGCGACGAAGTCCGCGATATCGCCTGGCTGACCCCGGCCGGCGAGGAAATGACCCAGCAGGACTGGGACAGCGAATTCGGCAAGTGCGTGATGGTCTTCCTCAACGGCGATGCGCTGCCCGAACCCGACGCGCGCGGCGAGCGGGTGGTCGACGACTCGTTCCTGCTGTGCTTCAACGCCCATGACGCGGCGGTGGACTTTGTCACGCCCAACGACGACTACGCCCAGGAGTGGACGGCACAGTTGGACACCACCGACACGGTCGGCGCTACCGAGACGGTGGTGCCGGCTGGCGCGTCGATCACGCTGCCCGCGCGCTCGCTGATGATCTTGCGTAAGACGCTGTGAGCGATGGTTTTTCCGGTACTGTCCACCTACCGTGTACAGCTGCGGGGCCCGGATAGCGGGTTTGCGTTCACCTTCGCCGACGCGCAGAATCTGCTCGATTATCTCGACGAGCTGGGGGTGTCGCATCTGTACCTATCCCCCATCTTGACCGCGGTAGCCGGCTCGAGCCACGGCTACGACGTCACCGATCCGACCACCGTGTCGGCCGAACTGGGCGGCCCCGAGGGTTTGGCGCGGTTGTCGGCGGCGGCGCATGCCCGCGGGATGGGGCTGATTGTTGATATCGTGCCCAATCACGTCGGCGTGGGTCGTCCCGAGCAGAACCGGTGGTGGTGGGACGTGCTGCGGTATGGCCGTTCCTCGGCCTACGCGCGGTACTTCGATATCGACTGGGACCTCGACGACGGCCGGATCGTGTTGCCGCTGTTGGGTTCCGACGATGACGTCGACCAGCTGGCGGTGGACGGTGAGCTGCTGCGGTTGGGCGAGCTAGCGCTGCCGATCGCCCCGGGCACCGGCGCGGGCACCGGGCGGCAAGTCCACGACCGGCAGCACTACCGGTTAGTGGGCTGGCGGCGCGGACTGTGCGGATATCGCCGCTTCTTTTCGATCACCTCACTGGCCGGGCTGCGGCAGGAGGACCGCGCGGTGTTCGACGCCTGCCACGCCGAGGTGGCCCGCTGGGTGACCGAAGGGCTGGTCGACGGGGTGCGCATCGATCACCCCGACGGGCTGTCCGACCCGGCTGGCTATCTGCGGTGGCTGCGTGAGCTGCTCGGCCCGGACACCTGGATCGTCATCGAGAAGATCCTGGCCGCCGGCGAAGCGCTGGAACCCACCCTGCCGGTCGCCGGAACCACCGGCTACGACGCGCTGCGGGAGCTCGGCGGGATTTTCATCGATCCGTCCGGGGCCGCCACGCTGACCGCGCTGGCCGGTGTCGACGACCCCGCCACCCCCGGTGTGCTGCGCGACCTCAAGGTCACCACCACCACCGACACCTTGGCCGCCGAGCTGCAGCGGCTGCGGCGCTGCGTGGTGGCCAGCGCCGGCGCCGACCACCCGCGGTTGCCCGACGCGCTGACCGCCCTGCTCAGCCACATCGACGTCTACCGCTGCGACTACCGCGGGCTGGCCGCCGTGCTGCCCACCGCGCTGGCCGAAACCCAGGCCACGGCACCGGATCTGGGTGCCCCGCTGCAACTGGTGGCGGCCGCGATCGCCGCCGGCGGCGAGCCCGCGACACGTTTGCAGCAGCTGTGCGGCGCGGTGACGGCCAAGGCGGCCGAGGACTGCCTGTTCTACCGCGACGCCCGGCTAGTGTCCCTCAACGAGGTCGGCGGTGACCCGCAGCGGTTCGGGGTGGGTGCGGCGGAGTTTCATCAGCGCGCCGCCTCCCGGTCGCGGCTGTGGCCGCAGGCAATGACCACGTTGTCCACCCACGACACCAAGCGCGGGGAGGATGTGCGGGCCCGGATCGGGGTGTTGTCCCAGGTGCCGTCGCGCTGGGCGCAGTTCGTCGCCCACGCCGAGTCGGTCGCCCCCTGCCCCGACGCGGCAACCGGACTGTTTCTGTGGCAGAACATCTTCGGGGCGTGGCCGGCGAGTGGCACGATCACCGCGGCGCTGACCGACCGGCTGCACGGGTACACCGAGAAGGCGATCCGCGAGGCCGCGCGGCACACCACGTGGCAAGATCCGGACCCCGACTTCGAGGACGCAATACACCGATGGTTGGACACCGTGCTCGACGGTCCACTGGCCGGTGAGCTGACCGCGCTGGTCACCGAGCTCAGCCCGCACGCCGAAAACGATGCGCTGGGCCAAAAGCTGCTCGCGCTGACCGTCCCCGGCATCCCCGACATCTACCAGGGCAGCGAGTTGTGGGACGACAGCCTTGTCGACCCGGACAATCGCCGCCCGGTCGACTATACGGCGCGGCGCGCGCAGCTGAATTCCCTGGCCCATCCCAAGATTCGGGTGGTCAGCGCCGCGCTGCGGCTGCGCCGCGCCCGTCCGGACACGTTCCTGCACGGCGGCTATCGCCCGGTGCTGGCGGCCGGGCCGGCCGCCGAGCATGTGGTGGGCTTCGGTCGCGGCGAGGACGTCGTGGTGGCGGTCAGCCGCTGGACGGTGCGGCTGGCCGACACCGGGTGGGGCGACACCACGCTGGCGCTGCCCCCCGGCAACTGGACCGACCGGCTGACCGACACCAGCTGGACCGGGCCCACCCCGGTGGCCGAATTGTTCGCGAGAATGCCGGTCGCCTTGCTGGAGCGCGCCGATGCCTGAATTCGCGGTCTGGGCGCCCAAACCCGAGCAGGTGCACCTCGACGTCGACGACGCGCTGTACCCGATGACGCCCTACACCGACGGGTGGTGGCGGATCACCGTCGACGCCGCACCCGAGGCCCGGTATGGGTTTGTCCTCGACGACGATCCCACGGTGCTGCCGGACCCGCGCTCACCGCGGCAACCCGACGGGGTGCATGCCCGGTCCCAGATGTGGGATCCCGCCTCGGCGACCTGGACCGACGGCGACTGGGCCGGCCGCCCGGTGCACGGCGCGGTGATCTACGAGCTGCATGTGGGCACCTTCACCCCGGACGGCACCTTCGCCGCCGCGATCGAAAAGCTGGACTACCTGGTCGATCTGGGGGTCGACTTCGTCGAGGTGATGCCGGTCAATGCATTTTCCGGGACCCACGGCTGGGGTTACGACGGGGTGTTGTGGTACGCCGTGCACGAGCCCTACGGCGGGCCCGACGGGCTGGTCTCCTTCGTCGACGCCTGCCATGCCCGCGGCCTGGGGGTGCTGATCGACGCGGTGTTCAACCACCTGGGCCCGTCGGGCAACTACCTGCCCCGGTTCGGCCCGTACCTGTCCTCGGCGAGCAACCCGTGGGGTGAGGGCATCAACATCGCCGACGCCGATTCCGACGAGGTGCGCCGCTACATCCTGGACTGCGCGCTGCGCTGGATGCGCGACTTCCACGCCGACGGTCTGCGACTGGATGCGGTGCATGCCCTGGTGGACACCACCGCGATCCACATCCTGGAGGAGCTGGCCGGCGAAACCGACCGGTTGGCCGCGCGGTTGGGCCGCCCGCTGTCGCTGGTCGCCGAAAGCGATCTCAACGATCCGCGGCTGATCACCCCGCGCGATCGGGGTGGCTACGGGCTGACCGCACAGTGGGACGACGACATCCACCACGCCATCCACACCGCGGTGTCCGGGGAACGGCAAGGCTATTACGCCGATTTCGGCTCGCTGGACACCCTGGCGCGCACCCTTGGCAACGGTTTCTTCCACGCCGGCACGTATTCGTCGTTTCGCCGACGCCGGCACGGGCGGCCGTTGGACACCTCGTCGATCCCGGCCACCCGGCTGCTGGCCTACACCTGCACCCACGATCAGGTCGGTAACCGCGCGCTGGGGGACCGCCCCTCCCAGAACCTGTCCGCCGGTCAGCTCGCGGTGAAGGCCGCCCTGGCGCTCGGGTCACCGTACACGGCAATGCTTTTCATGGGTGAGGAATGGGGCGCTTCGACGCCGTTCCAATTCTTCAGTTCGCATCCCGAGCCCGAGCTGGCCCGGGCCACCGCCGAGGGCCGCAAACGCGAGTTCGCCGACCACGGCTGGGACACCGCCGAGATCCCCGACCCGCAGGATCCGGCGACGTTCCTGCGCTCCAAACTGAACTGGGCCGAGGTGAAGACCGGTGAGCACGCCCGGCTGCACCGGCTGTATCGCGATCTGCTTGCGCTGCGGCGCAGCGAAGCCGACCTGGCCGACCCGTGGCTGCAGCATCTGGCCATCGACTACGACGAAGACGCCCGCTGGATCGTCGTGCACCGCGGCCGGCTCGCGATCGCCTGCAACCTGGGCGTCGAACCGGTGACCGTACCGGTGACCGGTGAGGTGGTGCTGGCCTGGGATGAGCCCGCGGTGGCCGCCGCGCACACCACGCTGCCCGGGCACTCGTTCGCGATCCTGCGGGCTGTGGATAGCTGACTGGCGCCGTCGCGGCGAAGCGCCCACGATTCGCCGCATGGATGATCACGATGTACTGCCGATCCCGCCCATCGAGACGGCCACCGACCCGGTGCATTCCGCGGCGGATCTGCGGCAACGATGGCGTGCGCTGATGGGGCCGCTCGGGTTTGGTGAACGCTTGCTGTGGTTCGGCTTCATCGGGCCGGACCGCCGGTTCATCAAAATGTTGAATCAGGTTTCGATCGGGCCCCGACCGCAGTCACGCCCGCTGAAAAACCTGATGTCGGCGCTGCGCACCCTGCTGCGCGACGACATGCCGGCCCACAGCAGCGTGGCCCTGTTGTTGACCGGACCCGGCCGCGGTGCGGTCTCGGCGGCCGACCGGGTCTGGTCAAAGCAGCTGATCGAGATGGCCGCACAGTTCGACGTGCCGCTGGAGCCGATCTTCCGCGCCAACGACGAGGTGTTGCTGCAGGTCGAGCCCGCCTGAGCCGCGTTGAGCGATGCCACCGGCTGGATCATTGACCGAGTCACGCCGGTACCGGAAACGCCCCGACGGCCGCCAAAGTTGCGATCCTTAGCAATGGTTCGCGCCTAGGATGGAAGCTGTGAGCGAAGCCCGCGCGGCGTACGTCGGCGACCGCGCCACCTTGGAGGAGGTGGTCGCGGCCATGGACGCGTGGCAAAAGCAGACCGGCGATAGCACCGAGTACACCGTTGAAGCCGACAGCGATGGATACCCGGGTATGGGATTTGTGATAGACGTGTACGCGGCGAATGACGCCGAACGGCTCGCCGCACGGGACCGCATCACAGCGGGCATCCAGCCGCTTCTCGGCAAAACCCCGGTAGCCACTGACAGCGAACTCGACCGGCAGGTTCTAGCTGCAAGTGACGGGCGTTAGAGCCGGCGTGAAATCTCCCCACGTTCCCTGACCGTAACTGCGATGTGAGCAGCCACGAGCTACCACCGCTAGCCGGTGAGGACCACCTCTGCGAAAGCTGCGGGTTGGTTTATCGCGACATCAAGATCGAAGATGCCGTTGAGGTCATCATGGGCCTACCGGCCGCACTCCGTGAAGCCGTGTTTGCCATTCCACTCGAGGCCCGCCCGGTGCGTCCCAGCGCGCAGGAATGGTCGGTGAATGAGTACGTTTGCCATCTGCGCGACGTCTACATGGCCTCCACCATCCGGCTGCACCGCACCCGCACCGAGGACCGGCCCGAACTTGAGCCCCTCTTCAACGATTTGCGGGCGCGCCGGTTCCGCTACAACGAACGCGAGGCCGCCGCGGTGATCGACGAGCTCGCGTCGGTAATCGCCGGCTTTCGCGACGAAGTCGACCGCACCGCCGGGCCGCAGTGGGATCGCACCGCGACCCGCCTGCCGGGTGAGTCGCGCACCGCGCGGTGGCTCGTCCGCCAAGCCATGCATGAAGGCGTCCATCACCTCGCCGATATTCGCCGGGTCGGCAGCATCGTCACGACCGATCAACGAGCACCGGGATCGGCCACATCTTTATGAACGCTCAATCGCGCTCGGCGAGATCGGCGAGCCGGTCGAGGGAGGCCCGTAGCCGGTCAGCGGTCGTGGCCCGGGCGCGCGGGAGACGCCTCTCGTCGGTCAACCCGGACCAGTCGTAGGTGTGGGTGACGCGGGTATGTCCCTCGTCGACCGGCTCGAGTTGCCAGCGCCACAGGTGGCCCGGCGGCTGTTGGCCGGGCTCCGACGGCCGCCAGGCGATCCGTCTGTCCTCGGCGAACTCCACCACGTGGTTCTGCCGCACATTGCCCTTCGTGGTCGTCATGGTGAACCGGTCCCCCACCGCGCGCACCCGCTGCCCGGCGGGCGCCTCGGCCAGGTTGTCGTTGCCGTCCCACCGGGGCTGTTGCGCCGGGTCCGCGATCAACGCGAAAATCTGTTCCGCCCCAGCCGCGATCACGCGGTCGGCGCTCACGATGCGGTCCCCCTGGTCCTTATCTGCCATACGGTCGATCGAAGCACCCACACCGGTCCCCCACAACCATCGACGGACGGTCACAGCGCATCGAGGAGCCGATCCAGGTCGTCTTCGGTGTTGTAAAGATGAAACCCGACGCGGAGGGCCCCGGCCCGCACCGATGCCCGGATCCCGGCCCGCTCCAGCGCCTCGGGGGCAGGGGCGGTGGGAATCGACACGATCGCCGACTCCGCGGCAGGCAGTTGCAGTTCGCCGCGCAGCCGATTCGCCAGTCCGACCGTGTGCGCCTCGACCGCGGCCCGATCCAGCGACACGATCCACGGCAACGACAGCCCGGCACCCAACACGGCGAACCACACCGGCGACGCATCGAACCGGCGGGCATCACCGGCCAGCCGCATCGGCAAGCCATACAGCGACGCCCACACGTCACCGCCCGCAAAAGGATTCGCGACATGCGGCACCAATGCTTCGGACGTCCGCTCGCTCAACGACATCCATGCCACACCGCGCGGCCCCAACAACCACTTGTAGCTGGCCGCGACCACGACGTCGGCCCAGGACAGCTCGACGTTCTTCCAGCCCAAGGCCTGCGTCGCGTCGATCACCGTGGTGGTCCCGGATGCTGCGACGCTGCGCCGCAATGTCGCCACGTCGAGCACCGCACCGTCTGCGGACTGGACCAAACTGGCGGCCGCGACGTCGAACTCGCCGGCGGCGTCCTCGAATCGGCCGCGCGGCAGCTCGGTGACGGTGACGCCGCGCCCGGCTTGCGCGGCGAACGGAAAGGTGACGCTGGTGAATTCACCGGGCATCGTCGCTACCCGGCTGCCATCCGGTATCGAGGCCGCGACCACGCCGACCGCAGACGAGACGCTGCTGCTCATCGCCACCCGATGCGCATCGACCCCGATCAGCGCGGCATAGGCCGTTCGGCTGGCTGCCATCGGCGGCTCGAATGCGCTCACCGTCAGCCGTCCCCGCTCCCAGGTATCCAGGTGATCGCGCAGTGCCGAGGCGACGAACCGCGGCGGTAGACCGAACGTGGCGGTGTCCAGGAAGCCCTCGGCGCCGACGAACTCCGCACCAAACGCCTCACGCACCACGTCACCACTCTCCCAGCCCTGGTTGACTCTGCGTCTACGGCGTGGTCCTCTCGAACTTTTCCGCCGTAGCCGCAGAGTCATCCCTGAAGGGGTGGGGTGTTGTCAAGTGGGGTGTGCTGGTGTTTTGTCGGTTTTCGGGGTCTGTGTGG
>NZ_JBGGKS010000023.1:0-91654 GCF_041287095.1 Mycobacterium sp. pUA109
CCACAACCGGATAACCACGCGGCACAGCAACCTCCAAAACCACTAGACGTTGCACTGACCGTATGAATCCGCCCGAGTGCACACCTGCGTGGACGCACTTTCGCGGCCACGGCAACGGCAGCCGGGCTCAGGTGAACCGGAACCAGCGCAGCGCGCCCACCGCGGCCAGTGCGCCCCACACCACCAACACGGCGAAACCGAACCAGTCGACCGATACCGTCATCGCCTGGGATAACGCCTCGGTCAGCGCGCCCGACGGGGTGAGCCGCGCGACCCACTTCATCGCCGCGGGAATGGTGTCGTTTTCCAGGGTCAGCGCGCCGAATCCGGCGAACACGAACCACAACAGGTTGGCGACGGCCAGCACGATCTCGGCGCGCAGCGTGCCGCCGAGCAGCAACCCCAGCGCGGCGAAACCGGCGGTGCCCAGCGCGATCACCACTGCGCCCAGCGCCAGCCCCGCCGGCGCGGGCCGCCAGCCGAGCGCAAACCCGATGGAGCCCAAAAGGATTGACTGCAAGGCCACCACCGCCACCACCGCCAGTGACTTGCCGACGATGACCCCCCACACCGGCAGCGCGGTGGCGCCCAGCCGTTTCAGGGCGCCGTAGCGGCGGTCGAACGCGACCGCGATGGCCTGCCCGGTGAACGCCGTGGAGATCACCGCCAGCGCCATGATGGCCGGGACGAAGGTGGCCACCCGTGGCCGGTCGCCGAACGAGCCCAGTGGCAGCAGCGTTAACCCCACCAGCAGGGTGATCGGGATGAACATGGTCAGCAGCAGCTGCTCGCCGTTGCGCAGCAGCAGCTTCAACTCCAGCCCGAACTGCGCGGTCAGCATCCGCGCCACCGTGTTGGGCCGCGGGTCCGGGGCGAAGGTGTCCGCCGGGAAATGGGCGCTGGTCACGGTCGTAACTCCCTGCCGGTCAGGTCCAAGAACACATCCTCGAGGCTGCGTTGCTCGACCCGCAGATCGGTGGCCAGCACGTCGAGCTGCGCGCACCACGCGGTGACCGTGGCCAGCACCTGCGGGTCGACGGCGCCCTCGACCAGGTATTCGCCCGGGGCCACCTCGCTGGCCCGGTAATTCTCCGGCAGCGCCGAGACCAGCAAAGACAGGTCCAGCCGGCGGGGTGCGGTAAAGCGCAACTGGTCCTTGGCGCCGGTGCGGGTCAATTCCGCCGGGGTGCCCGCCGCCACCGTCACGCCGTGGTCGATGATCACCAGCCGGTCGGCGAGTTCCTCGGCCTCCTTGAGGTGGTGGGTGGTCAGCACCACGGTGACGCCGTCGCGGCGCAACGCGTCGATGAGCTCCCAGACCAGCACCCGGGCGTGCGCGTCCATCCCGGCGGTGGGCTCGTCGAGAAACACCAGTTCGGGTCGGCCGACCAGCGCGCAGGCCAATGCCAGCCGCTGCTGTTGCCCGCCGGACAGCCGCCGGTAGGTGGTGCGGGCGGCCTCGGTGAGACCCAACGTGTCCAGCAGCCACTGCGGGTCCAGCGGGTTGGCCGAGTAGGCGGCGACCAGGTTGAGCATCTCGCCGGCGCGCGCGGCCGGGTACCCGCCGCCGCCCTGCAGCATCACCCCGATCCGCGGCCGCAGCCGGGCGTTGTCGGCGATCGGATCCAGCCCCAGCACCTCGATGCTGCCCGCGTCGGGGCGCACAAAGCCCTCGCACATCTCGACGGTGGTGGTCTTGCCGGCCCCGTTGGGTCCCAGCAGCGCCAGCACCTCGGCGCGCTGCACCTGCAGATCCAGGTCGGCGACCGCCTGGATGGCAGACGGGCTGGTCCCGTACCGTTTGCACACCCCGCGCAACCGCACGGGGACTTCGGCCGACGAGTTCACGGGGAATCAGCGTAAGCGCCCGGCAGCACCGTGGGCGGCTGGGTCGGGGCCGGGGCCGCCGCGGTGGGCGTGTTATCGGCGGCCAGCTCGGTCGGCACCGGCCCGGTTTGATCGCCCGGCAGCTGCCGCCAGGGCAGCCAGGCGTAGGTCACCGCGATGAGCAGCGCCACGATGATGGTGCTGGCCAAGGTGGCGTCCAGGATCTGAAACAGCGCGAAGCGATCACCGTTGGCGGTCGGACCGAACACCCCGACGATGAATGTCACCGCGATCGCCGCGATCCGGAACCCCGGGCGGGTGGCCCAGGCTGCCAGCGGGATGATCGCCCACAGCAGGTACCACGGCTGCACCACCGGAAACAGCAGCACCGTCACCCCCAGCGCGACGCCGAGCCCGCCGACCGGGTGCAGCCGACCGCGCAGCACCAGCAGCAACAACCAGGCCACCATCACCGCGATGATCAACACGCCGATGCCACGGGTCAGCGACAGCACCGCGGTGGTGTGATCACCGAGCCCCAGCAGGATGCCCACCTGGCCGGTGCCCAGCGCGATCAGCGTCGGCGGCGACATCCAACTGCGCACCACGTTGGCGGTGCCCAGCGTGTAGACCCAGCCGAAACCGAGCCGGCTGGCCCAGCCGATGAGCCCGATCACCACCACCGCCAGCACCGTCATCGCCCCACCGGCCAGCAGAAACGCCCGCAGGTTCCCGCCCCAGCGCCACGCCAGGGCCATCGCGACAAACCCCAACGCCAGCAGCGAGGGCAGCTTCACCTGCGAGGACAGCGTGATCAGCACCGCGCCGGCCAGCAGCATGCCCAGCGGCGCCCACTGCAGCCAGTGCGCGCGGTCGCGCGGCCACTGCCAGGGCCGCGCGGGCATCAGCGGCGTGGTCGCATCCACCCCGCGCAACGCGAACTCGACGCCGGTCAGCATCAAGCCGAGCATCAGGGCCTCGTTGTGAATCCCGGCGACCAGGTGCATGAGCAGCAGCGGGTTGGCCGCGCCCAGCCACAGCGCACTGACCTCGGCCACCCCGCAGCGTCGCGCCAGCCGCGGGGTGGCCCACACGATCAGGCCCACCCCGATCAGCACCACCAGTCGGTGACACAGCACGGCGGCGACGATGTTCTCCCCGGTCAGGGCCGAAATCCCGCGCCCGACCCATAAGAACAGCGGACCGTATGGTGCCGGGGTTTCCCGCCACAGGCTGGGCACCGACAGGGTGAACACGTGGCCCAGCCCCAACCCGGGCGCCGGGCCCACCCGATACGGGTCGAGCCCCAGCCGGGAGATCTGGCTTTGCGCCAGATACGAGTAGACGTCCTTGCTGTACATCGGCGGCGCCACCAACAGCGGCAGCATCCACAGCAGCAGGGTGCGATCCAGCTGGCTGCGCGACATTTGCCGGCTACCCAGCGCGAACCGGCCCAGCATCAGCCAGGCCAGCGCCATCATCACCGCGCCGGTGGTGGTCATCGTCAACGACACCGTCTGAATCCGGGACGGCAGGTTGAGCAGCCGCACCCCGAACGTCGGGTCCTGCACCACCGGCCGCGCCCCGGCGCCCAGCGCGCCGATGCCCATCAGCACGGTGCCGGTCGCCCCGAACAGCCGGGTGCGGCGCAGCGCGACGACCTCGGACTCGTTGAGCGGGGAGCCCACCGCCCGCTCGTCGCCGTGCCAGCGGGCCAGCGAGGTGCTCAACGAGTATTGGCGGGCGGCCATCACAGCAGCGTAACCGCCGCGTCCGGGCCGACCGGTGTGAGCAGCGCAACCCTCATTGAGGGTAGCCTTGCTAGACCCGTCACCGGAATTGCGTCACACTGGTGTTGTGAAAATCCGGACGGAGCGTGAGGGCGACGGCATGGCCGTGCCCGGGGCGGACCCCACCAGTGCCGCCGCCACGCACGACGGCCACACCCGCCGTGCGGTGGTGCGGCTGTTGATGGAGTCTGGGTCGATCACCGCCGGGGAGATCGGCGAGCGGCTGGGACTGTCGGCCGCCGGGGTGCGGCGCCACCTGGAAGCGCTGATCGAACTCGGTGACGCCGAAGCGCACGCCGCGGAGGCGTGGCAGCAGGTGGGGCGCGGCCGGCCGGCGAAACGCTACCGGCTCACCGCGGCCGGGCGGGCCAAGCTCGAACACCGCTACGACGACTTGGCCTCGGCGGCCATCCGGCAGCTGCGCGAAATCGGCGGCGAGGACGCGGTGCGCACCTTCGCCCGCCGACGCATCGACACGATTTTGTCGGAGGTCGAGCCGGCCGACGACGTCGAGACCGCCGCCGAGCAGATCGCCGAAGCCTTCACCCGGGCCGGATACGCCGCCACCACCACGCGGGTGCGCGGGCCGCTGCCGGGCGTGCAGATCTGCCAGCACCACTGCCCGGTCTCACACGTCGCCGAGGAATTCCCCGAGCTGTGCGAGACCGAACAACAGGCCATGGCCGAGGTGCTCGGCACGCACGTGCAGCGGCTGGCGACCATCGTCAACGGCGACTGCGCCTGCACCACCCACGTCCCCCTGACCGGTACCCACCATTAGCCACCCGATAGCACTTCGGCGCACAGCCCGCGCCGAAGCCACCACGAGCAAGCAAGGAGCGTCGTAATGACGACCACCCCCGAGCTTCACAAGCCCGCAGAACCGCTGTCCCAGGAAGAGGCCATCGCCTCGCTGGGCCGTTACGGTTACGGCTGGGCGGACTCCGACGCCGCCGGGGCCAGCGCGCAGCGCGGCCTGTCCGAGGCGGTGGTGCGCGACATCTCGGCGAAGAAGAACGAGCCGGAGTGGATGCTTCAGAGCCGGCTGCGCGCGCTGCGCACGTTCAACAAGAAGCCGATGCCGACCTGGGGCTCCAACCTGGGTGACATCGACTTCGACAACATCAAGTACTTCGTGCGGTCCACCGAAAAGCAGGCGGCCAGCTGGGAGGACCTGCCTGAGGACATCCGCAATACCTATGACCGGCTCGGCATCCCCGAAGCCGAAAAGCAGCGCCTGGTCGCCGGTGTGGCCGCGCAGTACGAATCCGAGGTGGTCTACCACCAGATCCGGGAAGACCTTGAGGCCCAAGGGGTTATCTTCTTAGACACCGACTCGGGGCTGCGTGAGCACGAGGACATCTTCAAGCAGTACTTTTCCACCGTCATCCCGGCCGGGGACAACAAGTTCTCCGCGCTGAACACCGCGGTGTGGTCCGGCGGGTCGTTCATCTATGTGCCGCCCGGGGTGCACGTCGAGATCCCGCTGCAGGCCTACTTCCGGATCAACACCGAGAACATGGGCCAGTTCGAGCGCACCCTGATCATCGTCGACGAGGGCGCCTACGTGCACTACGTGGAGGGCTGCACGGCACCCATCTACAAGTCGGACTCGCTGCACTCGGCGGTGGTGGAGATCATCGTCAAACCCGGCGGCCGGTGCCGCTACACCACCATCCAGAACTGGTCGAACAACGTCTACAACCTGGTCACCAAGCGAGCCCGCGCCGAGGCCGGCGCCACCATGGAATGGATCGACGGCAACATCGGCTCCAAGGTCACCATGAAGTACCCGGCGGTGTGGATGACCGGCGAGCACGCCAAGGGCGAGGTCCTCTCGGTGGCGTTCGCCGGTGAGGGCCAGCACCAGGACACCGGCGCCAAGATGCTGCACCTGGCACCCAACACGTCGAGCAACATCGTGTCGAAGTCGGTGGCCCGTGGCGGTGGCCGCGCCTCCTACCGGGGCCTGGTCCAGGTGAACAAGGGCGCGAACGGGTCGCGCTCCAGCGTGAAATGCGATGCGCTGCTGGTCGACACGGTCAGCCGCAGCGACACCTACCCGTACGTCGACATCCGCGAGGACGACGTCACGATGGGCCACGAGGCCACCGTGTCCAAGGTCAGTGAGAACCAGCTGTTCTACCTGATGAGCCGCGGGCTGACCGAGGACGAGGCGATGGCCATGGTGGTGCGCGGCTTCGTGGAGCCGATCGCCAAGGAACTGCCGATGGAGTACGCGCTGGAGCTCAACCGGCTGATCGAACTGCAGATGGAGGGCGCGGTCGGATGACGGCTCAGAACCTGGCCGTGGAGGGAACACCAGCGGGGTCTTCGACAGCGATCAACAAGGGCGAGCAATTCGCCTCGTTCGACGTCGACGCCTTCGAGGTCCCCGGCCACCGCGACGAGATCTGGCGGTTCACCCCGCTGCGCCGGCTGCGCGGCCTGCACGACGGGTCGGCCCCGGCCACCGGCAGCGCGCAGATCGCCGTCACCGAACAGCCCGGGGTGCGGGTGGAAACCGTGCGGCGCGGCGACGAGCGGCTCGGTCAGGGCGGAGTCCCGACCGACCGTGTTGCCGCCCAGGCGTTTTCGTCGTTCAACTCCGCGACGCTGGTCACCGTCGGCCGCGACACCCGGGTCGCCGATCCGATCGACGTCGTGGTGACCGGGCCCGGAGCGGGCGCCGTCGCCTACGGGCATCTGCAGATCCGCGTCGAGGAGCTCGCCGAGGCCGTCGTCGTCATCGACCAGCGGGGCAGCGGAACCTACGCCGACAACGTCGAATTCGTGGTCGGCGACGCCGCCCGGCTCACGGTGGTGTGGATCGCCGACTGGGCCGACGACACCGTGCACCTCAGCGCCCAGCACGCCCGCCTGGGCAAGGATGCGGTGCTGCGCCACGTTGCGGTCACGCTGGGCGGCGAGCTGGTGCGGATGTCGTCAACGGTGCGGTTCACCGCCCCGGGCGGCGACGCCGAACTGCTCGGCCTGTACTTCGCCGACGACGGCCAGCACCTCGAGTCGCGGCTGCTGATCGACCACGCCCACCCCGACTGCAAGTCCAACGTGCTGTACAAGGGGGCGCTGCAAGGCGATCCGGACTCGTCGCTGCCCGACGCGCACACCGTGTGGGTGGGTGACGTGCTGATCCGGGCGGCGGCCACCGGCACCAACACCTTCGAGGTGAACCGCAACCTGGTGCTCACCGACGGCGCGCGTGCCGACTCGGTGCCCAACCTGGAGATCGAGACCGGCGAGATCGTCGGCGCCGGACACGCCAGCGCCACCGGACGATTCGACGACGAGCAACTGTTCTACCTGCGGGCCCGCGGCATCCCCGAAGAGCAGGCCCGCCGCCTGGTGGTGCGCGGCTTCTTCGGCGAAATCATCGCCAAAATCGCGGTGCCGCACGTGCGGGACCGCCTGACCGACGCCATCGAACACGAACTGGAACTCACGGAAAAGACCACAGCCTCATGACCACTTTGGAAATCAAAGACCTGCACGTCAGCGTCGACAACCCCGACGCCGCCGCCGGGGAACGCGACATCCCGATCCTGACCGGAGTGAACCTCACGGTGCGTTCCGGCGAAACCCACGCGGTGATGGGCCCCAACGGCTCGGGGAAGTCCACCCTGTCCTACGCCATCGCCGGGCACCCCAAATACCAGGTGACGTCCGGATCGATCACCCTGGACGGGGAGAACGTGCTGGACATGAGCGTGGACGAACGCGCCCGCGCCGGGCTGTTTTTGGCCATGCAATACCCGGTGGAGGTGCCGGGGGTGTCCATGTCGAACTTTTTGCGCAGCGCGGCGACCGCGGTGCGTGGTGAGGCACCGAAACTGCGGCACTGGGTCAAAGAGGTCAAGGCGGCGATGGGGGAGCTGGAGATCGACGCGGCTTTCGCCGAACGCAGCGTCAACGAAGGCTTCTCCGGTGGGGAAAAGAAGCGGCACGAGATCTTGCAGCTGTCGTTGCTCAAGCCCAAGATCGCCATCCTCGATGAGACCGACTCCGGGTTGGACGTCGACGCGCTGCGGGTGGTCAGCGAGGGGGTGAACCGCTACGCGGCGGCCGAGCACGGCGGCATCCTGTTGATCACCCACTACACCCGCATCCTGCGCTACATCCAGCCGCAGTTCGTGCACGTGTTCGTCGGCGGGCGCATCGTCGAGTCCGGCGGCCCCGAACTGGCCGACGAACTCGAAGAGCACGGCTATGAGCGGTTCACCCAGCAGGCAGCGTCCGCCGGAGCCTAGCGATGACGCTCGACCTGGACGCCATCCGCGCCGATTTCCCGATCCTCAAACGGGTGATGCGGGGCGGAGCCCAACTGGCCTACCTGGATTCCGGCGCCACCTCCCAGCGTCCGGTGCAGGTCCTCGACGCCGAACGTGACTTCTTGACCACGTCCAACGGGGCGGTACACCGCGGCGCGCACCAGCTGATGGAGGAGGCCACCGACGCCTACGAGGACGGCCGCGCCGCCATCGCCGCCTTCGTCGGCGCCGGCCCCGACGAGCTGGTGTTCACCAAGAACGCCACCGAAGCGCTCAACCTGGTGTCCTATGTGCTGGGCGACAACCGGTTTCCGCACGCGGTGGGGCCCGGCGACGTCATCGTCACCACCGAACTCGAGCACCACGCCAACCTGATCCCGTGGCAGGAGTTGGCGCGACGCACCGGGGCCGAGTTGCGCTGGTACTCGGTCACCGACGACGGCCGCATCGACCTGGACTCCTTGCAGCTCGACGAACGCGTCAAAGTTGTGGCGTTCAGCCATCACTCCAACGTCACCGGGGCGGTCGCCCCGGTCGCCGAACTGGTCACCCGAGCCAAGGCCGTCGGTGCGCTGACCGTGCTGGACGCCTGCCAGTCGGTGCCGCACCAGCCGGTCGACCTGCACGCCCTGGACGTCGACTTCGCCGCCTTCTCCGGCCATAAAATGCTGGGCCCCAACGGGATTGGCGTGCTGTACGGTCGCGGTGAGTTGCTGTCGGCGGCACCGCCGTTTCTGACCGGCGGGTCGATGATCGAGACGGTGGCGATGGCGATCAGCAGCTACGCGCCGCCGCCACAGCGGTTCGAGGCCGGCACCCCGATGACCTCGCAGGTGGTGGCGCTGGCCGCGGCCGCCCGGTACCTCAACGCGATCGGCATGGACGCGGTCGAGGCCCACGAAGCACGGTTGGTGGCCGCCGCGCTGGACGGGCTGTCCGGGATCGACGGCATCCGGATCATCGGGCCGCGCTCGCTAGTCGACCGCGGATCGCCGGTGTCGTTCGTGGTCAAGGGGGTCCACGCCCACGATGTCGGGCAGGTCCTCGACGACGACGGGGTGGCGGTGCGGGTCGGGCACCACTGCGCGATGCCGTTGCATGCGCGGTTCGGGATCGCCGCCACCGCCCGGGCGTCGTTCGCGGTGTACAACACGCTCGACGAAGTCGACCGGCTGGTGGCCGGGGTGCGCCGGGCCGTGACCTTCTTCGGCGGAGCGTGAGCGTGCGGCTGGAACAGATCTATCAAGAGGTGATCCTCGATCACTACAAGCATCCGCACCACCGTGGTCTGCGGGAGCCGTTCAACGCCGAAGTCCACCACACCAACCCGATCTGCGGGGACGAGGTGACGCTGCGGGTCGCCTTGTCCGACGACGGCGACACCGTCGCCGACATCTCCTACGACGGGCAGGGCTGCTCGATCAGCCAGGCCGCCACCTCGGTGCTCACCGATCAGGTGATCGGGCAAACCGTCCCGCAGGCGCTGCAGACCGTCGCCGCGTTCACCGAGATGGTTTCCTCCCGCGGCACCGTCGAAGGCGATGAGGCCGTGATCGGCGACGGCGTCGCGTTCGCCGGGGTCGCGAAGTATCCGGCGCGGGTGAAATGCGCGCTGCTGGGGTGGACGGCATTCAAGACTGCGCTGGTCGAAGCCACCAGCGCTGTGCCCTCAACTGGAGGTAACCGATGAGCGAAACAGCCACGCCGCACGACGCGTTGCTCGCCGACGTCGACGAAGCGATGCACGACGTCATCGACCCCGAACTCGGCATCAACGTGGTCGATCTGGGGCTGGTGTACAGCCTGGAGGTCGAGCACGGCGACACCGGACCGGTGGCGCTGCTCGACATGACGCTGACCTCACCGGCGTGTCCGCTGCAGGACATGATCGAGGACCAGTCCCGCACCGCGCTGGTCGCCGGCGGGCTGGTCAGCGAACTCAAGATCAACTGGGTGTGGTCCCCGCCGTGGGGCCCGGACAAGATTACCGACGACGGGCGCGAGCAGTTGCGCGCGCTCGGGTTCACCGTCTGACCCACGCGACCGGCCGCCCACCCCATAGGGTTGTGCCATGTTCTGGTTGTGCCGGACCTGTGGTGTCGAGCACGCGAGCCGCTCGGAGGTCTGCGCGATCTGCGCCGACGAACGCCAGTGGGTGCCGCGCGGCGGCCAGCAGTGGACGACGCTGGAGCAGCTGACCGCCGAGGGAACCGGCTCGCAGGTCAGCGTCATCGAAGACGGCTTGGTCGGGGTCGGCGCCACGCCGGCGTTCGGGATCGGTCAGGTCGGCAAGCTGGTGTGCGGTGCGGCCGGCAATGTGCTGTGGGATCCGTCCGGCTTCGTCGACGACGCCGCGGTGGCCGCGGTGGCCGAGCGCGGCCCGGTGGTGGCGATTGTGGCCAGCCATCCGCACATGTTCGGCGCGCAGGTGGAGTGGAGCCACCGGCTGGGCGGGGTGCCGGTGTACGTCAACGCCGCCGACGCCGGCTGGGTGATGCGGCCCGACCCGGTGATTCAGCAGTGGAGCGACACGGTGGCGCTGACCCCGTCGCTGTCGGTGGTGCGGGTCGGCGGGCATTTCCCGGGCAGCGCGGTGGCCTGCTGGCGCGACGGCGCCGACGGGCGCGGCGTGCTGCTGGTCGGCGACACCGTCTTCCCCAACCCGGACCGGCGTACGGTCGGGTTCCTGCGCAGCTACCCCAACCTGCTGCCGCTGTCGGCGGCGGTCGTGGAGCGGATGGCCGACACGCTGGCCGGGTTGAGCTTCGACCGCATCTACGGCCTGTTCACCAACGCCATCGACACCGACGGGCAGGCCGCGGTGCAGCGGTCGGCCGCCCGGCATGCCGCCTGGGTGCGCGGCGACTACGACCATCTGACCTGAGGAAAATCGCGCCGACTGTGCGGTGTCATACGCGAAACGCCTGCGTAGCGTATGAAATCGCACAGTCGCGAACGCGCTTATCGCCGCTGGTAGCCACTCATGGGGAACACGGCACCGGCTTGCCGCGTTGACCCGGGCATGGCTACCCAAGAACTTACTGCCGCACAGTTCAACGACACCATCAACGGCAACGACATCGTGCTGGTCGACTTCTGGGCGTCGTGGTGCGGGCCGTGTAAGCAGTTCGCCCCCACGTTCGAGGCGTCGGCGGAAAAGCACCCCGACGTCGTGCACGCGAAGGTCGACACCGAGGCCGAGCAGCAGTTGGCGGCGGCCGCCGAGATCCGCTCCATTCCGACGTTGATGGCGTTCAAGAAGGGCCACCTGGTGTTCAACCAGGCCGGGGCGCTGCCGCCGGCCGCGCTGGAAGACCTGGTGCAGAAGGTCAAGGATTTCGACATCGACGCCGCGATCGCCGAGCAGCCCAAGCCCGACCAGGTGTAGGGGCCGGCACGCGATAGCGTGCATTGCGTGAATCCCCCGAACAACTTCGTTCTTGTCGACCGCCCGCGGCCCGGGGTCGCGCTGATCACCCTCAACCGGCCGGAGCGGATGAACTCGATGGCGTTCGACGTCATGGTGCCGCTCAAGGAGGCCTTGGCGGAGATCACTTACGACAACGCGGTCCGGGCGGTGGTGTTGACCGGGGCCGGCAACGGCTTCTCCTCGGGCGCCGACCACAAGTCCGCGGGCAGCGTCCCGCACGTCGACGGGCTGACCCGGCCGGCGTACGGGCTGCGGTCGATGGAGCTGCTCGACGACGTCATCCTCGGGTTGCGGCGCCTGCACCAGCCGGTGATCGCCGCCGTCAACGGCGCCGCCATCGGCGGCGGGCTGTGTTTGGCCCTGGCCGCCGACATCCGCGTCGCCGGATCGGGCGCCTATTTCCGGGCCGCCGGCATCAACAACGGGCTGACCGCCAGCGAGCTGGGGCTGAGCTACCTGCTGCCGCGGGCGGTGGGCTCGTCGCGGGCGTTCGAGATCATGCTGACCGGCCGCGACGTCGACGCCGCCGAAGCCGAACGGATCGGGCTGGTGTCCCGCACGGTGCCCGACGCCGAACTGCTGGCCACCTGCTACGACCTGGCCGAACGGATCGCCGCCTTCTCCCGACCCGGTATCGAGTTGACCAAGCGCACACTCTGGAGTGGACTGGACGCCGGTAGTCTAGAGGGGCATATGCAGGCCGAGGGGCTGGGACAACTGTATGTGCGCCTGCTGACCAGCAACTTTGAAGAAGCCGTCGCCGCGCGCGCCGAGAAGCGGCCGCCGGTGTTCACCGACGACAAGTAATACACACAGGAGTGGCTGCGCGTGATCCGCGCCAGCGACGATGCAGAGCGCAGCGATGAGGAGGAGCGGCGCGGATGATCACCGCAACGGACCTCGAGGTCCGCGCCGGAGCGCGCACGCTGCTGGCCGCTGCCGGACCCGCGCTGCGCGTGCAGCCCGGCGACCGCATCGGGTTGGTCGGGCGTAACGGCGCCGGCAAGACCACCACCATGCGGATCCTGGCGGGGGAGGGCGAACCGTACGCCGGCACCGTCACCCGCAGCGGCGAGATCGGCTACCTGCCACAGGATCCCAAAGAGGGCAACCTCGACGTGACCGCGCGTGACCGGGTGCTGTCGGCGCGGGGACTGGACACCCTGCTGGCCGAGCTGGAAAAACAGCAGGCACTGATGGCCGAGGTCGCCGACGACGCCGCCCGGGACCGCGCGGTGCGCCGCTACGGGCAGCTTGAGGAACGGTTCGCCGCGCTGGGCGGCTACGGCGCCGAAAGCGAAGCCAGCCGGATCTGTGCGAGCCTGGGCCTGCCCGAACGGGTGTTGACCCAACAGCTGCGCACCCTGTCCGGCGGCCAGCGCCGCCGGGTGGAGCTGGCCCGCATCCTGTTCGCCGCCTCCGACACCGGCGCTGGCTCGGCCACCACGCTGCTGCTCGACGAGCCCACCAACCACCTCGACGCCGACTCGCTGGGGTGGCTGCGCGATTTCCTCAAAGCGCACACCGGTGGGCTGGTGCTGATCAGCCACAACGTCGAGCTGCTGGACGACGTCGTCAACCGAGTGTGGTTCCTGGATGCGGTGCGCGGCGAAGCCGACGTCTACAACATGGGTTGGCAGAAATACCTGGACGCCCGCGCCACCGACGAACAGCGTCGCCGCCGCGAGCGGGCCAACGCCGAACGCAAGGCCACCGCGCTGCGCAACCAGGCCGCCAAAATGGGCGCCAAAGCCACCAAAGCCGTTGCCGCGCAAAACATGTTGCGCCGCGCCGATCGGATGATGGCGGCCCTGGACGATGAGCGGGTCGCCGACAAGGTGGCACGGATCAAATTCCCCACCCCGGCGCCGTGCGGGCGCACCCCGCTGGTCGCCAACGGATTGACCAAGACCTACGGCTCGCTGGAGGTGTTCACCGGCGTCGATCTGGCGATCGACCGCGGGTCGCGGGTGGTGGTGCTCGGCCTCAACGGTGCGGGCAAGACCACCCTGCTGCGGCTGCTGGCGGGCGCGGAAACCGCCGACGCCGGGCGCATCGAACCCGGACACGGGTTGAAAATGGGCTATTTCGCTCAGGAACACGACACCCTCGACAATGCGGCGACGGTGTGGCAGAACATCCGCCACGCCGCACCCGACACCGGGGAACAGGATCTGCGCGGCCTGCTGGGGGCGTTCATGTTCACCGGCGCGCAGCTGGACCAGCCCGCCGGCACCCTCTCCGGCGGTGAGAAGACCCGGCTGGCGTTGGCCGGGCTGGTGGCCTCCACCGCGAATGTGCTGCTGCTGGACGAGCCCACCAACAACCTGGATCCCGCGTCGCGCGAGCAGGTGCTGGATGCGTTGCGCAGCTACACCGGGGCGGTGGTGCTGGTCACCCACGACCCGGGTGCGGCCGAGGCGCTGGACCCGCAGCGCGTGGTGCTGCTGCCCGACGGCACCGAGGACTACTGGTCCGAGGAGTACCGCGACCTCATCGAACTGGCCTGAGCCGCGCCAGCGTCACCGGTGCGGCGCCAAAGGCGAATTCGGTCAAAGCGCCGCATCGCCAGCACGGCCTTTCTACCCTGAGTGCGTCGAGAACCGAAGTTCCACCCGGGGAGGCGTCGATGACGAAGACCAAGAAGCCGCGCGACCAGCTGATCCACGAGTTGCGCAGCGCCTACGAGGGTGGGGCCAGCATCCGCACCCTGGTGGCGTCCACCGGCCGGTCGTACGGATCCATTCACAGCATGCTGCGGGAGTCGGGCACCACCATGCGCAGCCGCGGCGGGCCCAACCACCGCACCCGGTCGCGTTAGCACCGCCGCCTCGGCCGCGAGCGTGCGCAGTTGTACACGACACGCCGAGTGCGGCTGGCATTTTGCGCACCCTCGCGGACGGACGGGCCGGCCAAACTAGCGGACGGGCCGGCCAAGCTAGCGGTGCCGCACCGAATCCTCCACCAAATCCAGCACCGCGGACAGCCGGTGCGGGTCTTCGCCGGACGCCAGCCGGGCCACCAGGCCGTCGAGCACCAGGTCCAGATAGCACTGCAGCACGTCGCTGGGCACGTCGTCGCGTAACCGCCCGGCCTGCTTTTGCCGGCGCAGCCGCTCGGTCGTTGCGGCCGCCAATTCCGCGGACCGCTCCGCCCAGCCGCGGCTGAACGCCGGGTCGTTGCGCAGCTTTCGGGCGATCTCCAGCCGGGTGGCCAGCCAGTCGAACTGCTCGGGCGCGGCCAGCAGGTCCCGCATCACCTGGATCAGCCCCTCACGGGACGCCACATCGGCCATCCGCTGCGCGTCTTCGCGGGCCAGCTCGAAGAACAGCGTGTCCTTGTCCCGGAAGTGGTGGAAGATCGCGCCCCGCGACAACCCGATCGTCTGCTCCAGCCGGCGCACCGTCGCCTTGTCGTAGCCGTGCACGGCAAAGCAGCGACGAGCACCGTCGAGGATTTGTCGGCGGCGGGCCGCCAAATGGTCCTCGCTGACCCTGGGCACGGGTGGTTCCGCGCTAGCTGGACTTCAGCATGTTGCGCAGCACGTACTGCAGGATGCCGCCGTTGCGGTAGTAGTCGGCCTCCCCGGGGGTGTCGATGCGCACCACCGCGTCGAACTCGACCGGGTCCGCGCCCTCCTTGGTGGCCTTGACGTGCACCGTCTTCGGCGTCTTGCCGTTGTTGAGGGCTTCGATGCCGGTGAGGTCGAACACCTCGGTGCCGTCGAGCTTCAGCGACGCCGCCGACTCGCCCTCGGGGAACTGCAACGGGATCACACCCATGCCGATCAGGTTCGACCGGTGGATGCGCTCGAAGGATTCGGCGATCACCGCGCGCACCCCGAGCAGCCGGGTGCCCTTGGCCGCCCAGTCCCGTGACGAACCCGAGCCGTACTCCTTGCCGCCCAACACCACCAGCGGGATGTCCTGTGCCGCATAGTTTTGCGCCGCGTCGTAGATGAACGCCTGCGGGCCGTTGTCCTGGGTGAAGTCCCGGGTGTAGCCGCCGGAGACGTCGTCGAGCAGCAGGTTACGCAACCGGATGTTGGCGAAGGTGCCCCGGATCATCACCTCGTGGTTGCCGCGGCGCGACCCGAACGAGTTGTAATCCGCGCGCTGCACCCCGTGCTCCTCGAGGTACTGCGCGGCCGGGGTGCCCGGCTTGATGCTGCCGGCCGGCGAAATGTGGTCGGTGGTCACCGAATCACCCAGCAGCGCCAATACCCGCGCCCCGGTGATGTCGCCCACCGGGTCGGGCTTGGCGGGCATCCCGTCGAAGTAGGGGGGTTTGCGCACATACGTCGAGTCCGCATCCCACTCGAAGGTGTCGCCGCTGGGGGTGGGCAGGTTGCGCCACCGCTCGTCGCCCTTGAACACGTCGGCGTAGTTCTTGGTGAACATCTCGGAGTTGATCGCCGAGGCGATGGTGTCCGAGACATCCTTCTGCGACGGCCAGATGTCGCGCAGGAACACGTCATTGCCGTTTTCGTCTTGGCCCAGCGGCTCGGACTCGAAGTCGAAGTCCATCGTCCCGGCCAGCGCGTAGGCGATCACCAGCGGCGGCGACGCCAGGTAGTTCATCTTCACGTCCGGGTTGATGCGGCCCTCGAAGTTGCGGTTACCCGACAGCACCGCGGTCACCGACAGGTCGTTGTCGTTGACGGCCTTGGAGATCTCCTCGGGCAGCGGGCCGGAGTTGCCGATGCAGGTGGTGCAGCCGTAGCCCACCAGGTAGAAGCCGAGCTTCTCCAGGTACGGCCACAGGCCAGCCTTGTCGTAGTAGTCGTTGACCACCTGCGAACCCGGGGCCATCGTGGTCTTCACCCACGGCTTGGTGGTCAGGCCCTTCTCGACGGCGTTGCGGGCCAGCAGCGCCGCGCCCAGCATCACCTCCGGGTTGGAGGTGTTGGTGCACGACGTCACCGCGGCGATCGCCACCGCACCGTGGTCGAGCACGAACTCGCCACGCTCGGATTTGACCGGCGCCGGCTTGGACGGGCGGCCCTCGGAACCGTTGGCGGCCGACGGGAGCACCGCGCCGTCATCGGCGAAGGACAGGGTGGCCGGATCGCTGGCCGGGAACGACTCCTCGACGGCCTCGTCGAGCTGGGTGTGTGGGGTGGCACCCTCTTCGTTGACGTAGTTGTGAATGTCCTTGCGGAACGCGGTCTTCGCGTCCGAGAGCGCGATCCGGTCCTGGGGGCGCTTCGGTCCGGCGATCGAGGGCACCACGTCGGACAGGTCGAGCTCCAAGTACTCCGAGTATGCCGGCTCATGGCTGGGGTCGTGCCACATGCCTTGGCGCTTGGCGTAGGCCTCCACCAGCGCCAGCTGCTGCTCGTCGCGCCCGGTGAACCGCAGGTAGTCGATGGTCTCCTCGTCAACCGGAAAAATCGCTGCGGTGGAACCGAATTCGGGGCTCATGTTGCCCAGCGTGGCGCGGTTGGCCAGCGGCACCTGGGCCACACCCTTGCCGTAGAACTCGACGAACTTGCCCACCACGCCGTGGCGGCGCAGCATCTCGGTGACGGTGAGCACCACGTCGGTGGCGGTCACCCCGGGCTGGATCTCACCGGTCAGCTTGAAGCCGACCACCCGCGGGATCAGCATCGACACCGGCTGGCCCAGCATGGCGGCCTCGGCTTCGATGCCGCCGACACCCCAGCCCAGCACGCCCAGGCCGTTGACCATCGTGGTGTGCGAGTCGGTGCCCACGCAGGTGTCCGGGTAGACCACCCCGTCGCGGTTCATCACCACGTGCGCCAGGTACTCGATGTTGACCTGGTGCACGATGCCGGTGCCCGGCGGCACCACCTTGAAGTCGCGGAACGCGCCCTGCCCCCAGCGCAGGAACTGGTAGCGCTCACCGTTGCGCTGGTATTCGATTTCGACGTTGCGCTCGAAGGCGTCGGCGCGGCCGAACAGGTCGGCGATCACCGAGTGGTCGATCACCAGGTCGGCCGGCGCCAGCGGGTTCACCTTGCTCGGGTCCCCGCCGAGGTCGCCGATGGCCTCCCGCATGGTGGCCAGGTCCACGATGCAGGGCACGCCGGTGAAGTCCTGCATGACCACCCGGGCCGGGGTGTACTGGATCTCGATGCTCGGGTCGGCGGACGGATCCCAGTTCGCGATGGCCTGGATGTGGTCCTTGGTGATGTTGCTGCCGTCCTCGTTGCGCAGCAGGTTCTCCGCCAGGACCTTCAGGCTGTAGGGCAGTTTCTCGGTCCCGGGGACGGCGTCGAGGCGGTAGATCTGATACGAGTCATCGCCGACGTTGAGGGTGTCGCGGGCTCCGAACGAATTCACCGAATCTTTGCTGGTCACATCAACTCCCCGAGATTGAGTTCTCACCGTCGACAGGGCTGAGCCGACGGCCGGGAACACTCTAACAGTACGGCTGTCCTGCAATTCGGCGGTTCCCGATAGTGCGCCGATACTGCCTAGTCTTGCCCTGTTGAACGCGGGTTGTCACCCGCCGCTGATACCGTTTCCGACCGTGACCATCCCGCACGCGCCGACGGAGATCCCCGACGTCGTATGCCGCACCGTTGGACTCGATCCGTCGACCTCGACTGACGTCTGCATGGACCTGCTGCAAAAGGACATCGCCGACGACGCGGTCAGCGCGCCGGACCGGGTCCCGGCCCTGCGCAACGTGGTCCAAGAGGCCAACAACGACGGGATCGACCTCAAGATCGTGGTGACCAACGCCAACCCGATCATCGACACGATGCTGCGCGATGTGGCGACCGTGGTGAGCGGCGAGTACCCGGACGCCACGGTGCTGGTGCTCAGCCCGTCCTACGTCGGCAGCTACAGCGGGCAGTTCGATCGCTCCAAGCTGGAGGCCGCCGAAGACCACGCCAAGACGGGGAACCCGGTGGTTTCGGCGCAGAACTTCGTGGCCGAGTTGAATACGCCCGAGTTCCCGTGGACCGCGTTCACCATCGTGGTGCTGATCGCGGTGGTGGCGGCGGTGATCGGCACTCGGATGCTGCAACAGCTCAGCAAACGATCTACGGCGGCCGCCGAGGGCCCGTCGCAGGGCGACTAGCACCCGACTTTCGTTCACCTAACGCTGCCGTCCCCGCGTGACGGCAAATTCGGTAGGTCACCATTCGGTCACAACCGTTTTACTTACACCAATGTGGTTTGTGACCAAAGTTCCCGCAGCGTCAGTTGTGACGTACGGTTCAAGAGGTGCTTGTGTTACATATGTGCTTTCAGTGACTGCTGAGGGCTGGCGCCGTCCGTCCGCGTTGAGCCATAGGAGACCCGAGTCGAATGAGACGCACCCGCCGCGGCTCACCGCTCCAGCTGGCCGCCAGGATCGCCCGGCCCGCCGTTCCGCTGGCGGTGACCGCGGCCCTGTCGCTGTGCACACCCGGATTAGCCAGCGCGGAGCCCGCCCCGGACAGCCTGGCCGCGCTGATCGCCGACGTGGCCAAGGCCAACCAGCGCCTGCAAGACCTGGGCGCCCAGATTCAGACCGAAAAGGAAAGCGTCAATAAGGCGCTGGTCGACGTGCAGACCGCGCGCGACGACGCCGAGGCCGCCCAGCGCAACGTGGACGCCAGCCAGCAGGCGGTCACCGACGCCAACGCCGCGATCGCCACCGCCCAGCGGCGGTTCGACAAATTCGCGGTGGCCACCTACGTCAACGGCCCGTCGGACGGCTACCTGACCGCCACCACCCCCGACGACATGATCGCCACCGCGAGCGCCGGCCAGACGCTGTCCGCCAGTTCCGAGCAGGCGATGACCAAGCTGCAGCGGGCCCGCACCGAACAGGTGAATAAGGAGTCCGCGGCGCGACTGGCCAAACAAAAGGCCGACCAGGCCGTCACCGACGCCCAGGCCAGCCAGGACGCGGCGGTGGCCAAGCTCACTGAAACCCAGCGCACCTTCGGCGAACAGCAACAGCAGATCGATCAGTTGGCCGCCCAACGCAACCAAGCCCAGGCCAAACTCGACGCCGCCCGGCGGGCCGCCGCCCCAACCGGCGGTCCGGCTCCCGCCCCGTCGGGTGACCGCTGGGAGGGCGGCGGCCAGGGCGCGGCGGCGCCCAAGCGCCCCGGCAACTGGGACGGCGAGTGGGACCCGACGCTGCCGATGGTGCCCAGCGCCTTCGTCAGCGGTGACCCGATCGCCATCGTGAACACCCTGCTGGGGTACTCGGCGACGTCGGCGCAGGTGACCCAGCAGATGGGCCACAAGTTCATGCAGAGCATCGGTCTGGCGCCGACCAGCAGCGGCTACACCAACGGCGCGATTCCCCGGGTGTATGGGCGGCAGGCCTCCGAGTACGTGATCCGGCGCGGCATGTCGCAGCTGGGCGTGCCGTATTCCTGGGGCGGCGGGAACGCCGCCGGGCCCAGCCGCGGCATCGGCTCCGGGTCCGGCACGGTCGGCTTCGACTGCTCGGGGCTGGTGCTGTACTCGTTCGCCGGGGTCGGCATCAAGCTGCCGCACTACTCGGGTTCGCAGTACGACATGGGCCGCAAGATTCCGTCCGCCCAGATGCGGCGCGGCGACGTCATCTTCTACGGCCCCGGCGGCAGCCAGCACGTCACGATCTACCTGGGCAACGGCCAGATGCTGGAGGCCCCGGACGTCGGTTTGACCGTGCGGGTGGCCCCGGTCCGCACCAGCGGGATGACGCCCTACGTGGTCCGCTACATCGAGTACTGACGAAGGGACCCATGCGCCAGAACCGTTTCCGCCTCAGCAGATTGGCCTGGCTGATCGTCGCGGTGATTCCGCTGATGATCGGCCTGGCCGGTCCGGCCGCGGCCGAGGGCGAGTGGGACCCGACGCTGCCGCAGATCATCAGCGCCGGCGCGCCCGGGGACCCGCTCGCCGTCGCCAACGCGTCCTTGCAGGCCACCGCGCAGGCCACCCAGACCACGATGGACCTGGGGCGCAAGTTCCTGGGCGGGCTCGGGATCAACGTCGGCCCCAACGATCCGGCCGCCGGCGTCAAACCCGGGCAGCGGGTGCGGGGCCGTGAGGCGATCGAGTACGTCATCCGGCGCGCCGGCTCCCAGATGGGGGTGCCCTATTCGTGGGGTGGCGGCTCGCTGACCGGTCCCAGCAAGGGCATCGACGACGGGGCCGGCATCGTGGGCTTCGACTGTTCGGGACTGATGCGGTACGCGTTCGCCGGGGTCGGGGTGCTCATCCCGCGGTTCTCCGGTGACCAGTACAACGCCGGCCGGCACATCCCGCGCGAGCAGGCCCGGCGCGGCGACCTGATCTTCTACGGGCCCGGCGGCAGCCAGCACGTCACGATGTACCTGGGCGGCGGCAAGATGCTGGAGGCCTCCAGCATCGCCGGCAAGGTCACCGTCAGCCCGGTGCGCACGCCCGGGATGACGCCGTATTTGACCCGGATCATCGAGTACTGATCGGGGCGTGCGGAGCAGGTCCGGGCGATTGGGGTGGGCCCGTGCGTCGACGGAATCCCAGAGGCCTGGAATAGTGAAACGAGGGCACGCAGCTGCCCCGCGGCCGCCGGCCGTGTAAGCAGTCGTGTCCCACGGAGCTTGTGGAGGGTTGTCGATGACGTCAGCAGATGGAGCGCCGGCGGGCGCCAGCGGATTTTCCGGAGCGGAGGCGCCCGGTAACGGGCTGTCCGCCGACGTGCACGCGCTGGAGCGGGCCATCTTCGAGGTCAAACGGATCATCGTCGGCCAGGACCAGCTCGTGGAACGGATCCTGGTCGGGCTGCTGGCCCGGGGCCATGTGCTGCTCGAGGGTGTGCCCGGGGTGGCCAAGACGCTGGCGGTGGAGACCTTCGCCCGGGTGGTCGGCGGGACGTTCGCCCGCATCCAGTTCACCCCCGACCTGGTGCCCACCGACATCATCGGTACCCGCATCTACCGGCAGGGCAAAGAGGAGTTCGACACCGAGCTCGGCCCGGTGGTGGTCAACTTCCTGCTCGCCGACGAGATCAACCGCGCCCCGGCCAAGGTGCAGTCCGCGCTGCTGGAGGTCATGCAGGAGCGCAAGGTGTCCATCGGCGGCAAGACCTTCCCGCTGCCCAACCCGTTCCTGGTGATGGCGACCCAGAACCCGATCGAGCATGAGGGTGTCTACCCGCTGCCCGAGGCGCAGCGCGACCGTTTCCTGTTCAAGATCAACGTGGATTATCCGTCCTCGGAAGAGGAGCGCGAGATCATCTACCGGATGGGCGTCAAGCCACCGGAGCCCAAGCAGATCCTGCAGACCGGCGACCTGCTGCGGCTGCAGGAACGGGCGGCGAACGGCTTCGTGCACCACGCGCTGGTCGACTACGTGGTCCGCGTGGTGGAGGCCACCCGCCGCCCGGAGCAGTTCGGCATGCCCGACGTGAAGAACTGGGTCGGCTACGGCGCCTCCCCGCGTGCGTCGCTGGGCATCATCGCCTCCGCGCGCGCGCTGGCGCTGGTCCGCGGCCGCGACTACGTGATCCCGCAGGACGTCATCGAGGTCATTCCCGACGTGCTACGCCACCGGCTGGTGCTGACCTACGACGCGCTGGCCGACGAGATCACCCCGGAGATCGTCATCAACCGGGTGCTGCAAACGGTGGCCCTGCCGCAGGTGAACGCCGTGCCGCAGCAACCGAGTTCGGCGCCGCCGGTGGCTCCGACGGCGGCGGCCAGCGCTCGGTGAGCGATCCGGGCACCCGGGCCCAGTCGGGGGCCGCGCATCCGCCGTCGATGCTGCGTGGCGACATCAACGACCCGAAGCTGGCGGCGGCGCTGCGCACCCTGGAACTGACCGTCCGACGCAAGCTGGACGGGGTGCTGCACGGTGATCACCTCGGCCTGATTCCGGGGCCGGGCTCCGAGCCCGGCGAGTCGCGGCTCTACCAGCCCGGCGACGACGTGCGCCGGATGGACTGGGCGGTCACCGCCCGCACCACCCACCCGCACGTGCGGCAGGAGATCGCCGACCGGGAGCTGGAAACCTGGCTGGTGGTCGACATGTCGGCCAGCCTGGATTTCGGCACCACCGGCTGCGAGAAGCGGGACCTGGCGGTGGCGGCCGCAGCGGCCATCACCTACCTCAACAGCGGCGGCGGTAACCGGTTGGGGGCGCTGATCGCCAACGGGGAACGCATCGTGCGGGTACCGGCGCGGTCGGGTCGCCAGCATGAGCAAACGCTGTTGCGCACCGTCGCCACCATGCCCAAGGCGCCGGTCGGGGTGCGCGGCGATCTGGCGGTCGCCATCGACGCGCTGCGTCGCCCGGAGCGTCGCCGCGGCATGGCGGTCATCATCAGCGACTTCCTAGGCCCGATCAACTGGATGCGCCCGCTGCGCGCGATCGCGGCCCGGCACGAGGTGCTCGGCATCGAGGTGCTCGATCCGCGCGACACCGCGCTGCCCAATGTGGGCGACGTGATCCTGCAGGACACCGAATCCGGGGTCACCCGTGAGTTCACCATCGATGAGCAACTGCGCGACGACTTCGCCAAGGCCGCCGCCGCCCACCGCGCCGACGTGGCCCGCACCCTGCGCAGCTGCGGGGCGCCGCTGTTGTCGCTGAGCACCGGCCGCGACTGGATCGCCGACATCGTCCGGTTCGTCGAATCCCGTCGGCGCGGTGCCCTGGCGGGGCTCCAATGATCTCCAGCACGGGCGAGCAGACGCAAAAGCCCCCATTTCTTCGGCGAAATTGGGGCTTTTGCGTCTGCTCGTCGCACTGACCCGCACGAAGAGACAGGCCATTAATGACACTGCCGCTGCTCGGGCCAATGACACTGTCCGGTTTCGCCCACGCCTGGTTTTTCCTGTTCCTGTTCGTCGTGATCGGCTTGATCGCGCTGTACGTCGTGGTGCAGGCCGCTCGGCACAAGCGGATGCTGCGGTTCGCCAACATGGAACTGCTGGAAAGCGTGGCGCCGAAACGGCCCAGCCAGTGGCGCCACCTGCCCGCGATTTTGCTGGTGTTGTCGTTGGTGCTGCTCACGGTGGCGATGGCCGGCCCGACGCACGACGTCCGGATTCCGCGTAACCGCGCGGTGGTGATGCTGGTGATCGACGTGTCGCAGTCCATGCGGGCCACCGACGTCGAACCCAGCCGGTTGGCCGCCGCCCAGGAGGCCGGTAAGCAGTTCGCCGACGAACTGACCCCCGGCATCAACCTGGGTTTGATCGCCTTCGCCGGCACCGCGACGGTGCTGGTGTCACCGACCACCAACCGCGAGGCCACCAAGGCGGCGATCGACAAGCTGCAGCTGGCCGACCGCACCGCCACCGGGGAGGGCATTTTCACCGCGCTGCAAGCCATCGCCACCGTCGGCGCGGTGATCGGCGGCGGCGACACCCCGCCGCCGGCGCGCATCGTGTTGGAGTCCGACGGCAAGGAGACCGTGCCGTCCAACCCGGACAACCCCAAGGGGGCGTTCACCGCGGCGCGCACCGCCAAGGATCAAGGTGTTCCGGTGTCGACGATTTCGTTCGGCACCCGGTACGGGTACGTGGAGATCAACGGCCAACGGCAGCCGGTGCCCGTCGACGACGATTCGCTGAAGAAGATCGCCGACCTGTCCGGCGGCAGCTTCTACACCGCGTCCAGCCTGGAGCAGCTCAAGGACGTCTACTCGACGCTGCAGGATCAGATCGGTTACGAGACGATCCGCGGCGACGCGTCCACCGGTTGGCTGCGGCTGGGCTCGCTGGTGCTGGCGCTGGCCGGGCTGGCGGCGCTGCTGATCAACCGACGGCTGCCGGAATAGCTACCTCGTCGGCGGCCGAGCCCGCGGTGACTCGATTTCAGCGTTGCCACGCCGAGGCGATAAGTTTAGCAACGTGACTGACGCTGCTAGCGAGAACTCCGAGGGCGGCAAACCGCCATTCGTGTCCCGATCCGTACTGGTCACCGGCGGAAACCGGGGGATCGGCCTGGCGATCGCGCGCCGGTTGGCCGCCGACGGGCACAAGGTGGCGGTGACCCACCGCGGGTCCGGGGCGCCGGATGGCCTGTTCGGGGTCGAGTGCGACGTCACCGACAACGCCGCCGTCGATCGCGCCTTCAAGGAGGTCGAGGAGCACCAGGGGCCGGTGGAGGTGTTGGTGTCCAACGCCGGCATCTCCAAGGATGCGTTTCTGATGCGGATGACCGAGGAACGCTTCGAGGAGGTCATCAACGCGAACCTGACCGGCGCATTCCGGGTGGCGCAGCGCGCCTCGCGCAGCATGCAGCGCAAACGGTTCGGTCGGATCATCTTCATCGGGTCGGTCTCTGGAACCTGGGGGATCGGCAACCAGGCCAACTACGCGGCCGCCAAGGCCGGCCTGATCGGCATGGCCCGCTCGATCTCTCGGGAGCTGTCCAAGGCCGGTGTCACCGCGAACGTTGTCGCGCCCGGCTACATCGACACCGAGATGACCCGGGCGCTGGATGAGCGGATCCAGGCCGGCGCGCTGGAGTTCATCCCGGCCAAGCGGGTCGGCACCGCCGAGGAGGTGGCCGGGGCGGTCAGCTTCCTGGCGTCCGAGGACGCCACCTACATCGCCGGCGCGGTGATCCCCGTCGACGGCGGCATGGGCATGGGCCACTAGGAGCAAAGGACTTTTCATGGCAGGCTTTTTGGAAGGTAAGCGGATCCTGGTCACCGGGATCATCACCGACTCCTCGATCGCGTTCCACATCGCCCGGGTCGCCCAAGAACAGGGCGCCCAGCCGGTGTGTACCGGGTTTGACCGGCTGCGCCTGATCGAGCGCATTCTCGACCGGCTGCCGGCCAAGCCGCCGTTGCTGGAACTCGATGTGCAAAACAACGAGCACCTGAACACCCTGGCCGCCCGGGTCACCGAGGTGATCGGGGAGGGCAACAAGCTCGACGGGGTGGTGCACTCGATCGGCTTCATGCCGCAAACCGGGATGGGCATCAACCCGTTCTTCGACGCGCCCTACGAGGACGTCGCCAAGGGCATCCACATCTCGGCGTACTCCTACGCTTCGCTGGCCAAGGCGGTGCTGCCGATCATGAACCACGGCGGGTCCATCGTGGGGATGGACTTCGACCCCACCCGCGCGATGCCGGCCTACAACTGGATGACCGTCGCCAAGAGCGCGCTGGAATCGGTGAACCGGTTCGTGGCCCGCGAGGTGGGCCCGCACGGCGTGCGGTCCAACCTTGTTGCGGCCGGGCCGATCCGGACGCTGGCGATGAGCGCCATCGTCGGCGGCGCGTTGGGTGAAGAGGCCGGCGAGCAGATGCGGCTGCTGGAGGAGGGCTGGGATCAGCGGGCCCCGGTCGGCTGGGACATGAAAGACCCCACCCCGGTTGCCAAGACGGTGTGCGCGGTGCTCTCCGACTGGTTGCCGTCCACCACCGGCACGGTCATCTACGCCGACGGCGGCGCCCACACGCAGCTGCTGTAGATGGAGTTCGACGCCGTCCTGCTGCTGTCGTTCGGCGGGCCCGAAGGGCCCGAGCAGGTGCGGCCGTTCCTGGAAAACGTCACCCGCGGACGCGGGGTGCCCCCGGAGCGACTCGACGCCGTCGCCGAGCACTACCTGCACTTCGGCGGCGTGTCGCCGATCAACGGCATCAACCGGGCCCTGATCGACCAGCTGCGTGCCGAACTGGATCTGCCGGTCTACTTCGGCAACCGCAACTGGGAACCCTACGTCGAAGACGCGGTTGCGGCCATGGCCGACAACGGGGTTCGGCGTGCGGCAGTGTTCACCACCTCGGCGTGGGGCGGGTTGTCCAGCTGCACCCAATATGTCGAGGACATCGCCCGGGCTCGCGGGGCGGCCGGTGCGGGCGCCCCGGAACTGGTCAAGCTGCGGCAGTACTTCGACCATCCGCTGTTCGTGGCGATGTTCGCCGGCGCCATCGCGGCGGCGGCCGAGACGTTGCCCGCCGAGCTGCGCGGCGACGCCCGCCTGGTGTTCACCGCTCATTCGATCCCGGTGGCCGCCGACCAACGCCACGGCCCCCGCCTGTACAGCCGTCAGGTCGGCTACGCCACCCGGCTAGTCGCCGGCGCGGCGGGCTACCCGGACTACGACCAGGTGTGGCAGTCGCGTTCCGGGCCGCCGCAGATCCCGTGGCTGGCACCCGATGTCGCCGACCACCTCACCACGTTGGCCGAGGCCGGGACCGCGGCGGTCATCGTGTGCCCGATCGGTTTTGTCGCCGACCACATCGAGGTGGTCTGGGATCTCGACCACGAGTTGCGGCTGCAGGCCGAGGAGGCGGGCATCGCGTTCGCCCGGGCGGCCACTCCCAACGCCGACCGGCGGTTCGCCCGGCTGGCGCGAGAACTGATCGACGAGCTGCGCGACGGCCACCAGCCGGTGCGGGTCAGTGGCTCAGATCCGGTGCCCGGCTGCGGGTTTGGTGTCAACGGTGCGCCGTGTCGACCCCCGCATTGCGTCGCGTCTTAAACCCGCCACGCGGACTGCAGAATCGCGTTGACCGCGGCGATGCGCGCCGAGCGGACCACGGCGGCTAACGGACGCAGGGCGGTGCTGGCCAGCTGCGCATCCGCCGACGATTGTGCTCCGATCGGCATCAATCCTTCGACGGTGAGGATCGCATCGACGTGCGCAGCGTTGTCCAACACCCGCACTGCGCGGGGCGGGGCGTGATCGGGAACCTGGTGATGCCGTGACGTTTCCAGCACCTGTGCGACCAAGGTCCGCGGATCGTCCCCGGCGGCGTCGGTGGCGCTCAGCTCGATAGCGTTCAGCGCATCGGCCGCCGACCGTACCGCTGAGCGCAGCGCGTGTTCGGCCTCGCCCAGATCGTGATAATCCGGGGCCGGCGCGCCGGGCAGCGCATACACCGTCCAGGACAGGGTCTGGATGGCCGACGTGTTGTCGTCGGCGTCGTCGTGCTCGAAGTCGGGCACCAGCCCGATCGCCGCGTTGGAACCGTCGGGGTCGGCGACGAGCAGCGCCTCGCCGGCGGTCAGCGCGTCGCGGGCGAACTGTGTTCCGGCGGGCAGCCCGCGCACGTCGCCCGGCACCGGCAACACCATCCCGATCGCCGGCACCGCGGACCGGCCGGCGGCCGCGCGCACCGTCTGCAGCAGCGACATCACCCCGGCCTCGTGCACATCCGGCCACGGCAGCCCGGTGTTGCCGGCCGCGACGGCGTCATAGGCGGTCACCGATTGTCTTGGCGCCCACAGCGTTAGCGCGTCCAGAACATCGTCGGGCGCGGCCTGACCGGCGAGCCAGGCATTGGCCCACACCGACAGGGTTGCGCTTGGGCACCACATGGCGACGAGTCTAATATTGCCGCCCGTGCCGGGCCTGTTGACGCGATAGGCTGGCGTTATGCCTGCCGCCCTGATCTGGCTGATCGTCGCGTTGGGCCTCGCGGGTGCCGAAGTGCTGACCGGCGACATGTTTTTGCTGATGCTCGGCGGGGGTGCGCTGGCCGCGGCCGGCACCAGTGCGCTGCTGGACTGGCCGGTCTGGGCCGACGGCGCGGTATTCCTGGTGGTGTCGGTGCTGCTGCTGGTGCTGGTGCGGCCCGGACTGCGGCGGCGGCTCACCCCGGCGCTGGACACCGCGACGGGTATCCAGGCGCTGGAAGGTAAGAGCGCGCTGGTGCTCGACCGGGTCGCCAGCCACCAGGGCCAGGTCAAGGTCGACGGCGATGTGTGGACGGCGCGGCCCCTGAACGACGGCGACGTCTACGAGCCCGGGGACAAGGTGACCGTCATGCACATCGACGGCGCCACCGCGGTGGTCTGGAAGAACGTCTAGCGAACGTCAAGGAGAAGGAGTTCTGATGGATGGCGCCGCTGCCGGCCTGGTGTTGCTAGTTGTCTTGGTGGTGTTCGCGGCCATCGTGGTGGCCAAGTCGATCGCCCTGATTCCGCAGGCCGAGGCCGCGGTGATCGAACGGCTGGGCCGCTACAGCCGCACCGTCAGCGGGCAGCTGACGCTGCTGGTGCCGTTCATCGACCGGGTGCGTGCCCGGGTCGATCTGCGCGAGCGGGTGGTGTCCTTCCCGCCGCAGCCGGTGATCACCGAGGACAACCTGACGCTCTCGATCGACACCGTGGTGTATTTCCAGGTCACCAACCCGCAGGCGGCGGTGTACGCGATCAGCAACTACATCGTCGGTGTCGAGCAGCTGGCCACCACCACGCTGCGCAACGTGGTCGGCGGGATGACGCTGGAGCAGACGTTGACCTCGCGCGAGGTGATCAACAGCCAGCTGCGCGGCGTGCTGGACGAGGCGACCGGCCGCTGGGGGCTGCGGGTGGCGCGGGTGGAACTGCGCAGCATCGATCCGCCGCCGTCGATTCAGGCGTCGATGGAAAAGCAGATGAAGGCCGACCGGGAAAAGCGGGCGATGATCCTGACCGCCGAAGGCGCCCGGGAGTCGGCGATCAAGCAGGCCGAGGGTCAGAAGCAGGCCGAAATCCTGGCCGCCGAGGGCGCCAAGCAGGCCGCGATCTTGGCCGCCGAGGCCGACCGGCAGTCCCGGATGTTGCGCGCCCAGGGGGAGCGGGCCGCCGCCTACCTGCAGGCACAGGGCCAGGCCAAGGCCATCGAGAAGACGTTCGCCGCGATCAAGGCCGGCCGGCCCACCCCGGAGCTGCTGGCCTACCAGTACCTGCAGGTGCTGCCGGAAATGGCCAAGGGCGAGGCCAACAAGGTGTGGGTGGTGCCCAGCGACTTCGGCTCGGCCCTGCAGGGTTTCACCAAACTGCTCGGCGCCCCCGGTGAGGACGGCGTGTTCCGGTATCAGCCCTCCCCGGTGGAGACCGACCTGCCCCGGCCGGAGGACGACTCCGAGGAGGTCGCCGACTGGTTCTCCACCGAAACGGATCCCGCGATCGTCGAGGCCGTCGCCAAGGCCGAGGCCGACGCCCGCAAGCCGGTGGACGGCACACTGCCGCTGGCCCAGCCGCCGCGGCACCAGCAGCCGGTGCCCGGCGCCCTGCCCCCGCAGCAGGGGCCGGTGCCCGGGGCGTACCCGCCACCGCCGCCGGGCCAGTCGTAGAGTTGCCTCATGGGCGCTTTGACTTCTCCGAAAACCTACGCCGCACTGGCCGCGTTCCAGGCCGGCGACGCGGTGGCGTGCGCGATCCCGGTCTCCTACATCACGAAAACCCTTGACACCCTGGGTGTCCCGGAAAACATCCGGTGGGTGCTGCCGGCCTCCAAGGCCGCCTCGGTGGTGGGGCTGCTGGCGGCGAGCCGGTTTCCGGTGCTGGCGCGGGTCACCACGGCGATGCTGACGTTGTATTTCGTGCTCGCCGTGGGCGCGCACATCCGGGCCAAGGACAAGGTGGTGAACGCGATTCCGGCGGCGTCGTTTCTGGCGACGTATGCGGTCATGACGGTCAAGGGCCCGGACACGCCGCGATGACGCTGCCCACCGCGGCCACGGAACTGCTGGGCATCGACCATCCGATCGTGTCCGCGCCGATGGCCGGGGTCGGCGGGGGCCGGTTGGCGGCCGCGGTCAGCACCGCCGGCGGGCTGGGTTTGATCGGCGGCGGCTACGGCGACGAGGCGTGGCTGCGGCACCAATTCGATCTGGCCGACGGCGCCCGAGTCGGCTGCGGGTTCATCACCTGGGCCTTGGCAAGCCAACCGCAGCTGCTCGACGTGGCGCTGACGTATCGGCCGGTGGCCGTGATGCTTTCGTTCGGCGACCCGGCCCCGTTCGCCGCGCAGATCCGGTCATCGGGTGCGCGGCTGATCTGCCAGGTGCAAAACCTCGAACAGGCGACCGCGGCGCTGCAGGCCGGCGCCGATGTGCTGGTAGCCCAGGGCAATGAGGCCGGCGGGCACGGCTACGGTCACCGCTCCACGATGACGCTGGTCCCCGAGCTCGTCGACGTCGCCGCCGGCACCCCGGTGCTGGCCGCCGGTGGGATCGCCGATGGGCGGGGACTGGCGGCGGCGCTGATGCTGGGCGCCGCCGGCGTGCTGATGGGTACCCGCTTCTACGCGGCCGCCGAGGCGTTGTCGCCGCCGCATGCCCGCGACACCCTCGTCTCGGCCGATGGTGACAGCACCTGCCGCACCACCGTGTACGACATCGTGCGCGGCTACCGGTGGCCGGAGGGCCACACCATGAATGTGCTGCGCAACGCCTTCACCGACCGCTGGGACGGCGCCGAATCCACGCTGCACGAGCAGCGCGACGACGTCACCGCCCAGTACCAGCGGGCCGTGGCGGACGACGATTACCGCACCGCCAACGTCACCGCCGGCCAAGCCGTGGGCCTCATCCACAGCACCGCCTCGGCGGGCGACATCGTCGCGTCCATCGTCGGCCAGGCCGCGGCGCTGCTCGGCCGCGAGACGCCGAAGCCGGACTGACGGGCGTTACCGTCGTCAATCCGGCTGCGGCGCATCGGGTTTAGCGGTGAATGGTCAGTGCTCGTCGTAGTGGTCGCCGTGCGGGGCGTGCCGGTGACCGTCGTGCAGGTAGTCCACGTGGTCGTCGTGCGGAATCGCCTCGTGTCCGCAGTCGGGACCGTGGGTGTGCTCGGGGTGGACGTGGGTCTGGTGCTCTGTTGCGTTCATGCCTGCGAGACTACTCAAATAATGCACACATCGCAATGTATGCATGTTAATCAATGGGGTGCGACGACGGTGCGGCCACGCCGGGCACCGAGAAACACACCAGGACCTTGACGAACAGCAGCACCGGCAACCAGGCCACCGCGGCCGGTGTCGGCAGCCAGATCAGACCGGCCAGCGCCGCGGCCAGGGCCAGGCCGATGGCGACCATGCGCTTGAGCGCCGCCGGCACACTTTCGATCACGGCCGCCGAACCCACCAGCACGACGCTGTTGGCCAGCATCCATCCCCAACCCAGGCCGAACACCGCGGCCACGGGCGCCAGGTAGATCCCCGCATGGGCGAGGACGAACCCGACGCGGAATCGCTTGGCGGCCGCGCCGGGACGGTGATACCACCGGCTGGACGTCGGCGCCGAGATGGTGAAGATCCCGCCGATCAGGTCGGCACCGAAGACCGCGGCTACCGCCATCTGCACCGTTGACCAGTCCTGCCAGCCCCCCGCGTGCCGGATGTAGGCGGCGAGCAGGGCCATCGCCACCGCGCCGCCGCCGACACCGAGCACCGCTTCCGCGCGGGTGCGCGGCGGCCCAAAAAACGCGCGGCCCACACCGATCGGGGTTTCGCGGGTGGTCATGGCCGGCCCGGGGCGTCCAGGCGCAACTCGACCAACGGTAGCGCCGTGTTGGTTTCGGTGATCTCGGTGCCGAGGGTCTGTTCCAGCACCGCCTTGAAGCGGGCCCACGCCCGCGGATGCCGATCGATGTAGGCCGCCAGGGCACGGTCGGCGTCCGGCTGGCCGAGCACGCCCGCGGTGGCCGGCGCCGGGGCGCGGCTGCCGACGTAGACGCGCACCCGCGGATTGGCCTGAATGTTGCGGAACCATTGGGCTTTTCCGCCGAAACCGGAGGCCACCACGTAGCTGTCCGGCGCGGCGTGGTCGAGGACCTCGAGCACCACGTAGCGCGCGGCCCCGGAGGTGCGCCCAATGTGCTCGAGCATCAACAGCCGCCGACCGAGCAGGCCGCCCAGCCGCCGTCGATACAGCCAGATCGGCGCGCGCATCAACCGGCGCGACCGCAACAGCCGGGTCGCCCCGCTGACGAGTCGCGACGACGGCCGGGTGTTGGACATCGGTACCTCCCTTTCTGCGCTGCGTCAGGGTTCACCGGTCAGGCCGTCGCGGTAGATCGCGAATACCTGGGCGCCCCACCGTTGCGCGCCCTCGGTCGACAGCGGGTCCACGCCGAGCGCCTCGGTGAGCCGGGCCCGCAAGGCCAGCGCCGCCAAATCGTTGACCAGCAGGAACGCCGCCCGCACCGCGGAATCCCCGCCGCTGTGGGCGATTCCGGCCGCCACCATCGCGTCGAGCGCGGTCGTGCTGATCTCGTACAGCCGCCGAAACAGGGTGCCGCCCACCGCGGCGTCGGTGATCAGCGCCCGGGTCAGGTACGCGGGGATGGGGGAATCCGGCGGCAACTGGGTGGCCAAACCGTCCAGCAGACCCGGCAGCGCGGACCCGCTCAGGCCGCTGGCCGCCGCGGCGTCGGTGATGTTGGTCAGCAGCGCGTCGAGGGCGGCGATCACGTGATTGTCGACCGCGGCCACCAGCCCGTCCTTGGAGCCGTAGTGCCGCACCAGCAGCGCGGGGGAGACGCCGGCCGCGGTGGCGATGTCGCGCATGGTGACGGCGTCGGGGCCGCGTGCGGCGAAGAGCCGCAGTGCCTCGTCCCGGATCCGCGCGCGGGCCGTCCGGTCATCGGCCGCGGGTGAATGCATGTTTACTATTATAAACGCTTGTTTACACGTGCGGTCAACCTTTCGAGGTTGTCCCCGCTGCCGGGCCGATGAATTCGACGCCCGCGCGAATCGCGGGGCGATGCCGCAAGATTCGGAAATGCGCCAGCCGGCCAAGTCCCGACGTCGTCATCAAGCGCGCGCCTGGCCAGGACGCGACGACCTTCTCGCTCGTCGCATAGGGTGTCTCGGGGTCATCGGGGTCGTGGATGAGCAGCAGCGGCGGATAGTCGGTCCGCTCGGCAACCCGGACCATGTTGGTGTCCTCCAGCGACATGCCGATACGGCGTTCCAGACGTCGATGCAGGCCGCTGCGTATCCGTCGGCCGAAGCCGTGCCGCGCCGCGAACAGATCCAGGTAGATCGGGAACTCGCCCATCGGCGCGAGGAACACCAACCGCCCGACCGTCGTGCCCCACGCCGCCGCGAATACGGTCGCATTGGACCCCAGGGAGTGCGCGACCACCGCGCGGGCCGGCCCGTGGGTGCGGATCATGGCGGCAACCGCTTCGGCGCACTCAATGGCGGTGGTGCGACCGGGTGCGAGCGCGCCGGGATCGGACTCGTTATGGCTGGGCAGGTCGAACGCGATAACACGATGCCCGGATTCGACGAGAGGTTTGATGAACATGCCGAGGTGCGGGCGTCGCCCGCCCCAGCCGTGCACAAGATAGACCGGCGGCCCGTCGCCCCAGGCCTCGCCCACGATCCGGTGCCCGTTCCAGTGCGCTTCCAACGGCTGACCGGGCGGGACACCGGGCGGCATACGCAAGCTGGACTCGATGACCGGTGGGGTGCACCACAGCTCGGTCGCCCACCGCGATCCGATTGCGGGCGTGACTCGCTCCAGTAGCCAGAACAGCCGACGCACCCGAGCGGCGACCGGCGGTTGGACACCGGAACCCTCCACATCGAGCACGGTTGGGCTGGTAGAACCGCCGCCATTTGAAGCAATGGGTTTCACTGGGTCCGGCACACGTCGAGGGTAGCGAGATGACGGCACCGGGCCGAACCTCAGTCAGCCGACGTCGGGGACGAGGATCGAACAGCCGAGCCCCGGTGCCCGCTGGATCCGCCGATCCAACGTCACCGGCGGGACGGTTAATGCCTCGGCGAGGGCGACACAGGCGGCGTCATCGCTGGACAGGTTGCCGCGAAGTTCCCCGGCGCGCGCGGACGTAACCGTCGCGTGCTCAGCGGGTGATCAGGGTCAGCAGCTTCTTGCCGAGCGACCCTGCCGTCGAAGGGGTTTCGGCGCACACCGTCACCGCATCGCCGAATTCGCGGCGCAGGTCGCGCTGCAGCCTGTCGTACAACGTCGAGCCGGCCGCCGGGCAGCCGTGGCAGGCGCCGGTCATTCGCACCCGCACCTCGTCGCCGTCCACCGCCACCAGCTCAATCGACCCGCCGTGGGATGCGGCCAGCGCCCCGATCGGTCCGGCCAGCAGCTGCGCGGCGACCCGCGCCAGGTCGCCGGCGCGTTCGGACGCCTCGACCCGCCAGCCCGCCGGGGTTCCCAGGGCGTCGCCGAGCGCCGCGCGGACCTCGTCGCCGCGGACACGCCAGCTGTGCCCGGCGCCCAGGGTGATCGCCACCTCCGCGCGGCCCACCACCAGTTCCTCGATCACCGCACCGTCGAGCAAGGCGCCCAGCCGGCCCGGCGCGCGCCGCACCGTGCCGGCGGCCGGCAGGTGTTCGGCGGGGATCACCCAGCGCAGTCGCTGCGGATCGCCGGTCGCCACCGCGTGCATCGGGATCATGCGCCCAGCCCCACCGCGATCGACCGGGCGGCGAACGCCATCACCCAGGCCAGCGCAAACATGTAGCCAAACGCGAACGCGGGCCACCGCCAGGAGTTGGTTTCGCGTCGCATCACCGCGACCGTCGACATGCACTGCAGCGCGTACATGAAATACACCAGCAACGCGATCACCGTCGGGGCGGTGAACACCCGGTGGCCCTGCGCGTCGGTCAGCGCGGCCAACGCCGCCCCCGGATTTTCGGGGTGGGTGGCCGCCGACACCTGCCCGAGGGTGGACACGAACACCTCCCGCGCCGACAACGACCCGACCAAGGCGACGTCGGTGCGCCAGTCGAAGCCCAGCGGGGCGAACACCGGCTCGATCGCCTTACCGACGTCGGCACCAAAGCTGTGGTCCATCACGTAGGCGCTTGCCGCGGCGCGGTCCAGGTGCGCGGTTTCCGCGGCGCGGGTGGGCAGGTTCAGCAGCACCCACAGCACCAGCGAGGTGGCCAGGATGACGGTGCCGGCCTTACGCAAGAAGATCTTCGCGGCGTTCCACATCGTGACGAGAACCGCTGTGGGGGAGGGGAAACGATACGGCGGCAGCTCCATGGTGAACGGCAGCAGATCGCTGCGCAGAATCGTCGATTTGAACACCCAGGCGGCGATCAACGCCGAGGTGCCCCCGCCGAGATACAGCAAAAACATGGTGACGCCCTGCGCGCTGAAACCCCACCACCGGGTGTGCGGCGCCACCAGCAACCCGACCAGCAGGGTGTACACCGGCAGCCGTGCCGAACACGTCATCAGCGGGGCGCTGATCACGGTGGCGATCCGGTCCCGCGACGACGGCAGCGTCCGGGTCGCCATGATCCCGGGCACCGCGCACGCGAACGCCGACAGCATCGCCACGAAGGCGCGGCCTTCTAAGCCGGTGCGGGCCATCACCGCATCCATCAAGAACGCGGCCCGCGACATATAGCCCACGTTCTCCAGCAGACCGATCAGCAAGAACAACAGCACAATCTGCGGAATGAACTGCAGCACCGTGCCGACCCCGCCGATCGCGCCGTCCCCGATCAGGCCGCGCAGCACCGGGTTGCCGACGTGGGCGGCGACCAGCGTGCCCAGCCACCCGAGTGCCCGCGCTACCTGATCCTGCAGCGGCGCAGCGACGGTGAACACCACCTGGAAGAACCCGAACATCACCGCGAAGAAGATGACGGTGCCCCACAGCGGGTGCAACACCACGGCGTCGATCCGACCGGTGCGTCGGTCCTGGTGCGGGGCCACATAGTCGGCGGCGGCCAGCACCGATGCGCCCCAGGCGTCGACGGCGTCGGCGTCCTCCGGCGGCAGCACCGGCGGTCGCTGCCAGGAGTCGATGGCACGCAGTTGGGCGCGCAGGTTCGCGATCCCGGATCCGCGATGGGCGACCACGGCGGTCACCGGGATGCCCAGCGCGGTCGCGAGGGCCTCCAGATCGAGCCGGCCGCCGCGGGCGGTCAACTCGTCGGTCATGGTGAGCACCAGTTGGCAGGGCCGGTCCAGCCGCAACACCTGCGCCACCAGCGACACCGAGCGGCGCAAGGTGGTGGCGTCGGCGACCAACACGATCGCGTCCGGGGGCTCGACGCCGGCCAGGTCGCCGGCCAGCAGGTCGCTCACCACCTGCTCGTCCGGGCTGATCGGGTCCAGGCTGTAGGTGCCGGGCAAGTCCTCGATCGCCAGCGCGACGTCGTCAACGGTGAGCGTGCCGACACTGCGCCCCACGGTGACACCCGGATAGTTGCCGGTCTTGGCGCGCAACCCGGTCAGGTGATTAAAGACACTGGTCTTGCCCGCATTCGGGCTGCCGACCAGCGCCACGCGCCGCGCCCCCGCCACCGCGGCAGCGCCGGCCGGCCGGTCATGACAGGTGGTCATCGGTCGCCGTCCGGGACGACTTCGATCAGCTGCGCCTCGCTGCGGCGCAGACACAGCTCGGTGTCTTGCACGCGGTAGATGGTCGGATCACCCAGCGGCGCCCGACGGATCACGTCGACCCGGCTGGCCGGGCGAAACCCCAACTGCCGCAGCCGGGTGACCACCGCGGCCGCGGCCTGCGGCGTCGCGCCGACGATGGTGCCCCGCTGGCCGGGGGCCAACTGGGCGAGCACCATCGCCGAACCCGGTTGCTGCGGCGCGCGCCGCGTCCCCCTGCGCATGACCTGCCCTAACGTTAGATCGCCTTACCGATGTAAGGTACACCTAACTTCGGGGGTCGTCACCCGGTCCTGGGCGGCATCCCGGTCACCGCGAGATCGACGTTTTCGCGGGAAAGTTCGAGTACGGCCCTCCGAAACGTCGATCTCGGTGAGCGGGGCACCGCCCGACCGGCGCTCAGCGGGTGACCGCGGGCTCGGCGGGCTCCTCGACGGCATCGGCGCGCGCCCGGTGCCGACGATGACTGCGCACCTCGTAGACCAGCAGCGCGACCCCGACCGCGGCCGTGCACAGCGTCACCAAAAACAGCAGCGGGCTCACGTCGCCGGTCAGCGCATTGCCGAGCACCACCACCGCGGCGGTGCCGGGCAGCAGCCCGACCAATGTGGCCAGCGTGTACGGCAGGGTGCGCACCGCCGACGCGCCGGCCGCGTAGTTGAGCACCGCGAACGGCACCGCCGGGATCATCCGCAGCGACAAGATCGCCGGCCAGCCGCGCTGGCGCAGCCGGTCGTCGAGGGAATCGACGCGGGGGTGGCGCAGCACCCGGCTGAACTGCCAGCCCACCGCCCGCACCAGCAGCAGCGCGATCAGCGCGCTGGCCGCACTGGCGATCACCGCCAGCGTCACGCCCAGCTCCGGCCCAAACAGCAGCCCGGCGGCCAGGGTGAACACGGTGCGCGGAAACGGAAACACCGTGACCACGATGTGCGCGGCCAAAAACGCCAACGGGAACCACGGCCCCACCGAGGTCGCCCAGTCCCGCACCTGCACCGCCGTGGGCACCGGGACGAGCAGCGCCACCGCCACCAGGACCGCGATCCCGCCCACCGTGGCCAGGATCCGGCGGCGGGGCAGTTGACGTACCGTCGCGACGGCCGCAGGCCACACGCCGCGCAGCGGCTGGGGGAGGCGGGACGTCACGGACCCCAGGTTACGGGCCGCGGGTAAACAACTCGCGTCACCTGCGTGGAGTTTCGTGCCCCGACGCCCCTCGCCCCGCGCCCCCCGAACGCCATCATTTAGCCTGGTTAACACGTGTCGGGTAGCACTTGAGCCGCTACTCACGAGTAACAACAGGAGCCGCGGGTGTCAATCGACGTGTCCGCCGACTTGGAGCAGGCCCGCGCCCGATGGCGTACGGCGGTGGCCGGAGTATTGGCCAAGAGTTCACGGCGTGACCCCGCCGACCTCGGCGAGGAGCCGGAGCGGCTGCTGGACACGGCCAGCGACGGGCTGGTGATCCGGCCGCTGTACACCGCGCTCGACGCGCTCCCGGAGCCGCCGCTGCCGGGCAGCTGGCCGTTCATCCGGGGCGCCGACGCCCACCGCGACGTCAACACCGGCTGGAAGGTCGCCGAAGCGTTCCCGATCAACGGCCAGGCGTCGGTCGCGGCCACCAACGGCGCGCTGCTGCTGGCCCTGACCGAGGGCGTCAGCGCGTTGGCGCTGCGCCTCGGGGACGGCGGGGTGGCACCGACCGACCTGGACCGGCTGTTCGAAGGCATCTACCTGGAGCTGGTGCCGGTGGTCTTTGACGGCGCCGACGGTGCCGCCTTCACCGCCGCGGCCGACGCGGTGCTGGGCCTGGTCGAGAACATTGAGAACCGAGCACAAGCCCAAACCCTGTCGGTCGATTTGGGTGCGGACCCGCTGACCGCTGCGCTCGGCGCGCGCCCGGCACCCGCGATCGGCGACGTGGTCGCGGTGGCGTCCCGGTTGGCCGGGCACCCGGGCGGGCTGCGGACCATCACCGTCGACGGCCCGGCCTTCCACAACCTGGGCGCCGACGCGGCCTGGGAGCTCGCCGGCTGTCTCACCGCGGCCGTCGCGTATTTGCGGGTGCTGGGCGAATCCGGTCTGTCGGTGGCGGAGAGCTTGCGGCAGATCAGTGTCCGGCTCGCCGCCGACGACGACCAGTTCACGACGATCGCGAAAATGCGGGCCGCCCGGCAGCTGTGGGCGCGGGTGGCCGAGGTGGTCGGCGCGCCGGAGTGTGGCGCGGTCACCGTGCACGCGCAGACCTCGATGCCGATGATGACCCAGCGCGATCCGTGGGTGAACATGCTGCGCACCACGCTGGCCGCGTTCGGCGCCGGGGTGGGCGGCGCCGACACCATCCTGGTGTGGCCGTTCGACACCGCCATTCCCGGCGGCTTCCCGGACACCGCGTCCAGCTTCTCGCGCCGGATCGCCCGCAACACCCAACTGCTGCTGCTCGAGGAATCGCACCTGGGCCAGGTGTTGGACCCCGCCGGCGGGTCGTGGTTCGTCGAAGACCTCACCCAGCAGCTCGCGCAGCAAGCCTGGGAGTACTTTCAGGCCGCCGAACAGCACGCGGCGCGCGGCGGATTCGACGCCGCCCGCGACTACCTCGCCGAGCAGATCGGAAAGGTCGCCGCCCGGCGCGCCGACGACATCGCGCACCGGCGCACCGCGATCACCGGGGTCAACGAATACCCGAACCTGGCCGAACCCCCGCTGCCGTCGGCCGAGTCGACCACTACGGTGCGGCGCTACGCCGCGGAATTCGAAGCGCTGCGGGACCGCTCGGACGCCTACCTGCAGCGGACCGGCTCCCGGCCTCAGGCGCTGCTGCTGCCGTTGGGCCCGCTGGCCGAGCACAACATCCGCAGCACCTTCGCGGCCAACCTGCTGGCCTCCGGGGGAATCGAGGCGATCAACCCCGGCCCGCTGGACGCGGCCGGGGTGGCCGCGGCGGTGTCGGCGGCCGGCTCTGCGGCGGTCGCCGTGGTGTGCGGCACCGATGCCCGCTACGGCGCCGAGGCCGGTGACGTGGTGGCCGCCGCCCGCGCCGCCGGCGTCGACCAGATCTACCTGGCCGGACCGGAAAAAGCGGTCGCCGACACCGAGCCCAAGCCCGACGCCTACCTGACCGCCAAAATCAATGCGGTCGAGGCGTTGTCGAATCTGCTCACCCGATTGGGGGCCTGAGGACGATGACCGTCAACGATGTCGCCGGCCAGCCGGCCGCGCAAACCGCCACCGCGGTGCCCAATTTCGCCGATGTTCCGCTGCACAGTGACCGCGCACCCGAACCGGCCACCGCAGCGGCCGTCGCCGATCACGTCGCCGCCGCCGCGTCCGCGCACGGCTACACCCCCGACCAGCTGGACTGGCACACCCCCGAAGGCATTGTCGTCAAACCGGTGTACATCGCCGCCGACCGCGACGCGGTGGTCGCCGACGGCTATCCGTTGGACAGTTTCCCGGGGGAGTCGCCGTTCATCCGGGGCCCGTACCCGACGATGTACGTCAACCAGCCCTGGACCATCCGCCAGTACGCGGGGTTCTCCACCGCCGCCGAATCCAACGCGTTCTACCGGCGCAACCTGGCCGCCGGGCAGAAGGGCCTGTCGGTGGCGTTCGATTTGGCCACCCACCGCGGCTACGACTCCGATCACCCCCGGGTGGCCGGTGACGTCGGGATGGCCGGGGTCGCCATCGATTCCATCCTGGACATGCGACAGCTCTTCGACGGGATCGACCTGAGCGCGGTCAGCGTGTCGATGACGATGAACGGCGCGGTGCTGCCGATCCTGGCGCTGTATGTGGTGGCCGCCGAGGAGCAGGGGGTGCCGCCGGAGAAGCTGGCCGGCACCATCCAGAACGACATCCTCAAAGAGTTCATGGTGCGCAACACCTACATCTATCCGCCCAAGCCGTCGATGCGGATCATCTCCGACATCTTCGGCTACACCAGCGCCAAGATGCCCAAGTTCAACTCCATCTCGATTTCCGGCTACCACATCCAGGAAGCCGGCGCCACAGCGGATTTGGAGCTGGCCTACACGCTGGCCGACGGGGTGGACTACATCAAGGCGGGCCTAGACGCCGGTCTGGACATCGACAAGTTCGCGCCCCGGCTGTCGTTCTTTTGGGGCATCGGGATGAACTTCTTCATGGAGGTCGCGAAGCTGCGTGCCGGGCGCCTGCTGTGGAGCGAGTTGGTCGCCCAATTCAACCCCAAGAGCGCGAAATCGCTGTCGCTGCGCACCCATTCGCAGACCTCCGGCTGGTCGCTGACCGCCCAGGACGTCTACAACAACGTCGCCCGCACCTGCATCGAGGCGATGGCCGCCACCCAGGGCCACACCCAATCACTGCACACCAACGCGCTGGATGAGGCGCTGGCGCTGCCCACCGACTTCTCGGCGCGCATCGCCCGCAACACCCAGCTGCTGCTGCAGCAGGAATCCGGCACGACCCGGCCGATCGACCCGTGGGGCGGCTCCTACTACGTGGAGTGGCTGACCCACCAGTTGGCGCAGCGGGCGCGGGCCCACATCGCCGAGGTCACCGAGCACGGCGGCATGGCGCAGGCGATCAACGACGGGATCCCCAAGCTGCGCATCGAGGAGGCCGCCGCGCGCACCCAGGCCCGCATCGACTCCGGGCGTCAACCGCTGATCGGGGTCAACAAGTACCAGGTCGACGAGGACCACGAGGTCGAGGTGCTCAAGGTCGAGAACAGTCGGGTGCGCGCCGAGCAGCTGGCCAAACTCGAGCGGCTGCGGGCCGAGCGGGATCAGGCGGCCTGCGATGCCGCGCTGGCCGAACTGACCCGGGCGGCTGGGGCCAGCGGCCCCGCCGGAGACGACGGCTTGGGCAATAACCTGATGGCGCTGGCCATCAACGCGGCCCGCGCCAAGGCAACCCTGGGGGAGATCTCCGACGCGTTGGAGAAGGTTTACGGTCGTCATCAGGCGGAGATCCGCACCATCGCCGGGGTCTACCGCGACGAGGCCGGGAAGGGCAGCAATATCGCCAGCGCCACCGAATTGGTCGAGAAGTTCGCCGAGGCCGACGGCCGGCGGCCGCGCATCCTGGTGGCCAAGATGGGCCAGGACGGCCACGACCGCGGCCAAAAGGTGATCGCGACCGCGTTCGCCGACATCGGCTTCGACGTCGACGTGGGCTCGCTGTTTTCCACCCCCGAGGAGGTCGCCCGCCAGGCCGCCGACAACGACGTGCACGTGGTCGGGGTGTCCTCGCTGGCGGCCGGGCACTTGACCCTGGTGCCGGCGCTGCGCGACGCGCTGGCCGAGGTGGGCCGGGCCGACATCATGGTGGTGGTGGGCGGCGTGATTCCGCCGGGCGACTTCGACGAGCTCTACGCCGCCGGCGCGACCGCGATCTTCCCACCCGGCACGGTCATCGCCGACGCCGCGATCGGATTGCTGGAGAAGCTCGCCGATCGCCTGGGCTACCACCTGCAGTAGATGACCGCGAAGGACAACACCGTCGAAGAGCTGGCGGCGGCGGTGCGCAGCGGGGACCGTTCGGCGCTGCCGCGCGCCATCACGCTGGTCGAGTCCACCCGCGCCGACCATCGCGAGCAGGCCCAACAGCTGCTGCTGGAGGTGATGCCGCAGGCCGGCAACGCCCACCACGTGGGGATCACCGGCGTGCCGGGGGTCGGGAAGTCGACCACCATCGAGGCCCTCGGCATGTTCCTGATCGAGCAGGGGCATCGGGTGGCGGTGCTGGCCGTCGATCCGTCCTCGACCCGCACCGGCGGATCCATCCTGGGCGACAAAACCCGGATGCCGCGGCTGGCCGTGCATCCGGACGCCTACATCCGTCCGTCGCCAACCTCGGGCACCCTGGGCGGGGTGGCCAAGGCCACCCGGGAAACCATCGTGCTGCTGGAGGCCGCCGGCTTCGACGTGATCTTGGTCGAGACGGTTGGGGTGGGGCAATCCGAGGTGACGGTGGCCCAAATGGTGGACACCTTCGTGTTCTTGACGTTGGCGCGCACCGGCGATCAGCTGCAGGGCATCAAAAAGGGTGTGCTGGAGTTGGCCGACGTGGTGGTGGTGAACAAGGCCGACGGCGACCACCTCGCCGATGCCCGGATGGCGGCGCGGGACCTCGCCGGCGCGATCCGGTTGATCTACCCCCGCGAAACGCTGTGGCGGCCACCGGTGCTGACCATGAGCGCGCTGGAGGGCACCGGGCTGCCCGAGATGTGGGACACCGTGGAACGCCATCGCCGGGTGCTCACCGAGGCCGGGGAATTCGAGGCGCGCCGCCGCACCCAGCAGGTCGATTGGACCTGGCAGATGGTCCGCGACACCGTGCTGGACCGGGTGCTGTCCCATCCGGCGGTGCGCAAGATCCGCGCCGACGTGGAGCGGCAGGTGCGGGACGGGGAACTGACGCCGGCGCTGGCCGCTCAGCAAATACTCAACGTCGCATCAGGCTAACAGTTAGATAACGTCAGTTTCGTTTGCGGACCAGGCAGGTAGATTCGAAATCATGAGGCAACGACGCCTTGCAGACCGCCAGTTGGACCTGCCCCGCGGCGTACGCGGTGCGGCGGATCCCCACTTCGCCTGCGCGGTGCGCAGCTTCGCCGCCATGTTCCCCGGGCGCCGATTCGGCGGTGGCGCCCTCGCCGTGTACCTCGACGGCGAGCCCGTCGTCGATGTGTGGACGGGCTGGTCGGACCGGCGCGGCGAGGTCGCGTGGTCGGCCGACACCGGCGCCATGGTGTTTTCGGCGACCAAGGGCGTGGCCGCCACGGTCATCCACCGACTGGTCGACCGCGGGCTGATCGCCTACGACGCGCCGGTCGCCGACTACTGGCCCGAGTTCGGCGTCCACGGCAAAGAGACCCTCACCGTGCGTGAGGTGATGCGGCATCGGGCCGGCCTGTCCGAACTGCACGGCGTCAGCAAGGCGGACTTGCTCGACCACGTGGCGATGGAGCAGCGGCTCGCGGCGGCACCACCCGGGCACCTGCTGGGCAAACCCGCCTATCACGCGTTGACCTTCGGCTGGCTGTTGTCGGGGCTGGCGCGCGCCGTCACCGGGCGGGGCATGCGCGAGCTGATCCGGGACGAGGTCGCGGGCCCGTTGGGCACCGACGGTCTGCATTTGGGGCGACCCCCGACCGACGCGCCCACCCGGGTCGCGCAGATCATCACGCCGCAGGGCAGCTTGGCCAACCCGGTGTTCAACACGCTGGCACCGCGGATCGCCGCGCTGCCGCTGTCCGGCATCTTCGGCGCCACCTATTTCCCCGGGATGCGAGCCGTGGTGCAAGGCGACATTCCGCTGTTGGACGCCGAGATCCCGGCCGCCAACGGGGTAGCGACGGCCCGGGGACTGGCCCGAATGTACGGCGCGATCGCCAACGGCGGCATGATCGACGGCATCCAGTTCCTGTCACCAGAACTGGTGGCCGGGCTGACCGGTCGGCGCAGCCTGCGCCGGGACCGCAACATCGTCATCCCGCTGGCATTCCACCTGGGCTACCACGCGGTGCCGGTGCCGGGGGTGCTGCCCGGTTTCGGCCATGTCGGGCTGGGCGGCTCCCTGGGCTGGGCGGACCCGGCCACCGGGTTGGCGTTCGGCTTCGTGCACAACCGGCTGCTCACGCCGTTGGTGTTGGCCGATCATGCCGGGTTCGTCGCGACCGGCGCGCTGCTGCGCCGCGGCGCCGCCGAAGCCCGCAAACACGGGTTCATGCCGGTGGCCGACCTCGGAGCGGCCTACCCCGAACCGGGCGAAGCCGCCGGATAAGGCGCGCTACTGGTCGGCTCAGTAGTTGTTACAGGAGCCGGCGACCTGCTGGACCAGCCCGAAGTACTGCTGCGCCTCGGGCATGGCCTGCACCTGCTGGGCCATCCGTTGACGCTGGTCGGGCGGCGCGGCGAGGAAGCTGCGCAGATAGCCCTGGGCCATCGGTGAGGCGTTTAATTGCGCGGCCGCGTTCGGGTCTTGCGCGTTGATGGCGGACACCACCTGCGAGTAGTTGCAGGTGGTGTTGATGATCGGACCCAGATCCGGGTCGGCCGATGCGATCCCAGCGCCGGCGGTCAAGGACACTGCCAGGCCGCCAACCGCGACGGCCAGCCTGGTCAATGAGATTGTCACCATTTGTGGACACCTTCCGGCTAGTGGACCCATCGAAACACGACGACGACATCAAGCCCAGCGGTTGCGTTCTTTAGTCAGGCTAGCAGGTCGGGCGGGTTGGTTCATGTCACTCCTCGCCGCACTGGACGATGCTGGGCTCCATCAAACCAGCTCAGCCGCTGGCCAGGCCGGTGGCTACCAGCATCGCGCCCGCCACCGCGACAACGACGGACAGGATCCGCCGACGGCGAGATCGTACCCAGTCGTGCAGCCGCAGCATGACGGTCTGGGTTTTTGCCGGGGTGGCCAGCCAGCTGACCAGTGGAATCTCCACCACCGCCAACGTCACCACGGTAAATATCACGGCTGCGCTGAGCTGGGTGCCCAGCGCGGCACCCGAGGCCAGGATGGCCGCGATGGCCACCAGATACTCGACGGGCGGTGTCGCTGATCCGATACCGGCCAGGTACGCAAGCCAAAAAGCCCCGCCCTCCAGCATCTGTACAGCGCGAGCCGGTAGCCCCGGAAATGCGCTGGGCGAGGCTTGCGGCAGCGCCAGGCCCGGCGGCGCGGCGCCGATCGCTGGCGCGCGGGCCTGCTGACGCGCCGAGAATCCCACGGCGATCACCACGGCGCCCGCGAGCGCGAGCACACCCGCGGCAATTTGGATGTGCCGGACGGTCGAGCTTGCGGCCGCGGCGGAAACCGTTTCCATCAGTGACGGCGCGGTGTGACGCAGCAGCACCAGGGCGCCCAGCGCAGCCGTGACACCCGTCGTGATGCCGCCCAGCCAGAACGCGAGCAGGTTCAGTAGCGGCCGGGGCCGCGAAACCAAGACGACGGCGATGCCAAGTCGAATCGGATCGGTGGCCGCCATCAGGGACAGCACGAGAACCGTGCCCCACATGACGAGCAGACTACTATGCCGACGCCGATCCGGCTGAACTACCGTCGAATTGGCGCGCGGCTGCTGATGCGCCAGTGCAGGTGTTTCGTCCACGCTGGCACGGTTCTTCTCGACCTGCGGGGTGCCGTAGTGCGTTGTACGGTGACCCCGTGTCTGTACTGATTGCGATCCCGGTGTTTGGGCAGCACGAGTACACCCACGCCCTGGTAGGCGATTTGGAGCGCGAGGGCGCTGACTATGTAATCGTTGACAATCGCGGTGATTATCCCAAGGTCAACGGTGAACGGGTGGTTACGCCCGGTGAAAACCTTGGGTGGGCCGGGGGGAGTGACTTGGGGTTCCGAGTTGCGTTCTCGGAGGGCTACTCACACGCGATGACGCTCAATAACGACACCCGGATTTCGACGGGCTTTATCGCTGCGCTGCTCGACCCGCGTCTGCCCGCTGACGCGGGGATCGTCGGACCGATGTTTGATCACGGGTTCCCTTACGCGGAAACCGATCACAAGCCAGACGCCGCAAACTACACGCCCCGACCACGATACCGGAGGGTGCCCGCTGTCGAGGGAACGGCGCTCATGCTCTCCCGAGAGTGCTGGCGGGCGATCGGCGGGTTGGACCTGCGCACCTTCGGACGTTACGGCTGGGGAGTCGACCTCGATCTGGCGTTACGTGCGCGCAAAGCCGGATACGGCCTGTACACGACGGAGATGGCCTATATCAACCACTTCGGACGGCGCACCGCGAAAGCACGCTTCGGCGGCTGGCGGTATGAGCTGGGCGGAAACCTTGCCATGGTGCGGGGGTTGCGCAAGCTACACGGGTGGGCGGCAACTGTTGCCATGGTGCGCGAGTTGGGGGTTGCGCACAGCCGTAGGTGGCACATTCAGTTACCACTCGACGACTCGGCAAGAGAATTGGTTCCTTCGAGCCGTAGCCGTGGCACTCCGGATTAGCTGCGATGCGACGATCAGTCAAAACCCCTGTCCTGGACGGTAGCTTCCAGTAGATCGGCAGTGGCGGTGACGGCCGCGGTGGGCTTGGTCATCTGGGTTGCGATCTCGCGGGCACGGGCGGCGTACTGCGGGGACAGAATGGAGCGAAGATCCGCGATCAGTGATTTCGTGCTGGTGGACGAGAACCGTCGGGCAGCACCGACTTTCAAGCGCCTGACTTGGGCTGCCCAGATCGGCTGTTCGGCGCCGATCCACAGGATCAACGCGGGGACCCCAGCGCGCATACCCGCAGCCGTGGTGCCGGCTCCGCCGTGGTGGACGACCGCGCGGCAGGCCGGGAAGATTGCCGCATGGTTCACCGCGCCCACGATTTTGATGTTGTCGAACCGGGGGAGTTGCTCGTGCGCCCACGCCGCCGAGCCGATCAATGCCCGTTCACCAAGCCGTGCACAGGCCGCACTGATCATGGTGAGGGTGTCGATTGGGGATTCGATAGGCATACTGCCAAACCCGAAGTAGATGGGCGGCGTTCCGGCGGCAATCCACGAGGTGACGTCGTCGTCGACATCGGTCGCCAGCTCTATCGTCAACGCCCCAACAAAGGGACGTCGGCCACGCCACTCCGCAGCCAGGCCGGGGAAGCAGAGCTCGTCGTAAGCCTGAATCTCCACCGATCCACGCTGCATCATCCGCCGCGGGGCAGGCCCAACCGCCGTGGGCAGACCCAGATCGCGACGTTGGGCGTCGTCGGCCTCCTTCGTCATGCGCCAATGCAGCCACCAGATCAACGAGATGCCGGAGCGGACCAACGGTGACGGCAGGTTCGGAACCAGATGGCCGTTGACGCGTGCCGGGAAGGGATGTACGGCAGCCAGCGGAATGTCGTAGTACTCCGCGACGTTGCCACCGACCTCCTGATAGATCGCGCCCGTCAATACAAGATCGGCGCCGTCGGCTAAGGACGTCAAGGTGGTGCTCATCTCTGCCCAGCCGCGGGTGATGTACTCCTTGCCGGCGCGCAGCAGGTTGACCGGATTCTGGACGCGCCAAAAGTGCCGGAAGAAGTCCTCATCCAACTGCTTTTGCGAGTCAGGCCCGTAGGGGACCGCCTGCAACCCAGCCGACTGGGCGAAGTCAACCAAGTTCGGCGGGACCGCCATGTGCACGTCGTGGCCGCGTCGCAGCAACTCCAGACCGACTGCGGCACAGGGCTCGACGTCGCCGCGAGTGCCATGGACTGCGACGGCAAATTTCATTGGCAGGATCTAGCCTTTCACTTTCGGTAGACGTGGGACAGCTTCAGGAAAGCGCTGATTTCTCGTGGCTCCCCGGCTGGATCTTGCGCGCTGGATTCATCCCGTCGATGACCGTTGGTTTCCGTTGACCGTTCATCGTCGGCTGGACACGCGCTGTCCGATGGCTTCTCCAGAGGCACCCGGGGCCCACCAAACGTGCCGAATAACGGTATGCCGAACAGGGGTAGCGCATGGTGCGGCACATCATCATCATCGCTACCGTCGTGTTGGTGACCGTAACGCTCGGCGAGTGTGGGTGGCAGGGCCAAGCGGGTCCCCGTGCCACAGCTTGGTGTATCGCTCGTCACCGCATCCGGATCTGGATCCGGAGCTGAGGCCTCCTCGGCTCCCGACGGGGCTGGCCGCTGGCGTCTCTTGCGAAGGCGGCGACGCATCCGGCTTGGTGCCGACTGTTTAGCCGGCGGTGTGGTCCGTGACGGCCACCAGTTCGCTTGACCGACAAGCGCGGCGACCGCCGGTACCGTGATGGTTCGAACGAGGAACGTGTCGAGCAGGATTCCTACCGCGATGATGAAGCCGATCTGAACCATGGTGCTGATGCTGCCGAACGTCAGACCAAACATCGACGCGGCGAAGATCAGACCGGCGGACGTGATCACACCACCGGTCGAGCCCACGGTGCGAATGACGCCGGACCGGACCCCATGGGGTGATTCATCACGGATGCGCGAGATGAGCAGCAGGTTGTAATCAGCGCCCACAGCGACCAACAGGATGAACGTCAGCCCTGGCGAGCTCCAGTGCAGTTCTTGGCCAAGGAGGAATTGAAACACGATGACGCCAATACCTAGTGCGGATGCATACGAGATCAGCACTGACGCGATCAGGTAGAGGGGGGCGACAATCGCCCGTAGCAGCGCTATCAAGATCAGCAGCACGATGATAATGGTTGCGACAACGATGAACTCGGTGTCGCTGTTGTAGTAGTCGCGCGTGTCCCGAAGTCCGACCGTCATTCCGGTCATCGAGATGTCGGCGTCCGCCAGGGAAGTGTTCGGCTGTGCGCTACGTGCCGCGTTGGTAATGGCATTGATCTGGTCCATTGCCGCGGTGGTGAATGGGTTCAAGTTGGTCTGGATAAGGTACCGTGTCGAATGCCCGTCGGGCGAGATGAAGATATCGGAAACCGTCTTGAACTCGTTCGCCTTCAACATCTGCGGTGGGATATAGAAGCCAGACATCGAGGGCGTCCCGGCGCCGTGCTTCATGCCCAGCAAGAAGTCCGACGCATCGCCGAGTCCGACACCGATCCGTTTGGTCTCCTCGACCAGCTGCCGTACGCCATCAGCCAATTGCCGGCTGCCGTCGGCGAGCTTGCCTGTTCCGTCTTGCATCTCGGCAAGGCGGCCGGGCACACCGCCCGGGTTTACGCCGCCCAACGAGCCCATCGCGGCGTTGACGGTGTTGAAGGCGTGGCGCAGTCCGTCGGCCGTCGACTGCAGTGTTTGCGAGTCTTGCGTCGACTGCAACTGTCGAGCCAGATCGGACATCTTGTCCAGCGTCCCGGCGTCGCTTGCGCCGACGAGCCGACTCAAGTGGTCGCGCGACTTGAGGCAAGCAGCATCGGCGTTGCACATCGGGCTGGCATCAAGCACAGCTAGGGCCGGGCCGAGTCCGCGGGCCGCATCGACGATGTCGGTCAGGCCCCCGCCGAGTGCGCGCATGCTGGCGATGAGTTTGGCCGCGTCGTCGATCTCTTTGAGCGTCGTTCCGCTACCGAGCTGGCTTTGCAGCGAGGTCAGGACGTTGACCAAGGCACGGACACTGCCAATGGATTGACCGACTTGGTCTCGCACATCGCCGAGAGCGTCAGCTAGCTGGTAGGCGCCGTCGGTAAGCCGGTTGAGGTCGTTATCGTGGTCGGCAATCTGCTTGGATGCGTCGTCGAGCTTGCTGCCGACGATTCCGGCCTGAAATGTCGCCTTGGTCTGGTCCAGCGATTGCCCGAGCGGTCTGGTGATGCCGCGCACCATGGCGATACCGGGCACTTGGGCCACCCGCTGTGCCATTTGCTCAAGATCGGCAAGGGCTTCCGGTGTCCGCAGGTCACGCGGGGAGTGGATGAACAGGTACTGGGGGAGGATCGAATTCACTGGCAGGTGGCGATCCAGGGCGGCAAAACCGACGGCGCTCTCGACTGAACCCGGCAGGGTCTTGCGATCGTCGTAGTTATAGCGGGCCAGGCTCGCGCAGCTGGCCAAGATGGCGAGCACGATCAAGCTCGCAACCAGGTGGGTTTTGGGCCGGCGCACAATGCGGATGCCCGAGCGCCGCCAGAATCGGTGGGTGAGGTCGCGTCGTGGCTTGATCCAGCGGCGCCGTCCGGCCAGCACCAGCACGGCAGGAAGGAAGCTCACGGCGGCAAAAAATGCCACCATGACGCAGATCGAAATCGCCGGACCGACTGATGAAAAAATCTGCAACTTCGAGAAGACCATGGCGAGGAACGTGACGGCCACGGTGGCGGCCGACGCACCGATCACTTTGCCGATAGACCCCAGGGCCTTTCGCACCGCCGCATCCGAGTCCGCGCCCTGTCGTACGTAGTCGTGGTAACGACTGATCAAAAACACGGCATAATCGGTTCCTGCACCAAAAATGACGCCGGTCATGAACACAATGGTCTGGCCGGTCACACCGAGCCCCAGTTCGCCCAGCCCGGCCAGAATGCCCTGCGCGGTAGCGACAGCGACCCCGATCGTGATCAACGGGATCAGCATGGTGACTGGGTTTCGGTACACGATCAGCAGGATGAGCAACACCATGATCGTGGTTCCGGACTCGATCAGATGCAGATCTTTTTGACTGATGTCCACGAGGTCCGCCGCGGTTGCCGCGGGTCCGGTGAGGTTGGCGGTCAGTGTGGAGCCGGCAACCGTTTGCCTGATGATGTCCGCGGCATGTCGGTACGTCGCCGCGGCCTCGGGTGTGCCCGCATCACCGTTGAGCACCACCGGCAGGGCCCATACCTTGTTGTCCTTGCTTTGCAGAACCTCGCGCAGTTGCGGTATACCGATGAAGTCCTGCACCGTCTGGACGTCCTGGGTGTCCTTGCGCAGCGCGTCGACGAGCTTGCGGTACGTCTGCTCGTCGGCGGGTCCTAGCCCGTTCTCATCGGTCAACACCACCAGTAGGGTGCTGCCTGAGCCTGTTTCACGAAACGCCTCGGCCATCGCTTTACCCGTGACCACGACCGGGGCGTTGGCTGGGAGCGGTTCGGTCTGATGTCGTGCCGCTACCACGGCCAGTGGTGGGAGCGCCAGCGTCAGAACAGCCGCGAGCGCAATCCAGAAACCGATGACGGCCCAAGGCCACCGGACGACGAAGTCGCCAAGTCGTTCGAAAAGGCCGCCCGCCTCGGCTACCTCAGCGGTGTCCATCAGCCGAGACACTCGCCAAGGTTACACCCGCTAGGCGGACTCCGGACACGAACGACGTCGACAGCTGCGCACCTCCAAGAACGCTGAGAACTGAATTAAGTTAGGTGAGCACGACATTGCGCTGAGGCGTGGTCGCGGCTTGGCCTTCCGCGACGCGGCCGCACACGGATTTCATGGTTTCGAGGTAACGGATGGCGGATTCCCGCGCGACCGGATTGTTCGGGAAGGACACCGCCATCGAGGCCTCGTCGAACAGACGACCCACCGACATGTAGACATGTGCGGGCGTCCTGCCGTCGCAGTAGGTGGCGGCGTTGGCGCCGTCCAGCTGGGAGGCGACCACCGCCGACAGGGGAGGAAGACCCGCGTCCATGTAGTTCAGCATGGCGAAGTTCGGGCCAGGCCTGCGCAGCCATGGCGCCAACTCCAAGACGCGATCAAACGGCACGAGCGCAAGATCCCTGTTCGCATCGAAGGACTCCTGTGCGGCACGCGCGGTCGCAGCAAAGGACATCGGATCGACGGGGACGGTGAAGGGCACGATGCCGGTGAACCAGCCCGTCGTCATGTAGTCCGTTGGGCTCTTGCGCTGATCAAACGGGGTAAGCCCGTAATACGTGTCGGCTCCGGTCAACTCGTATTGAGCGAGCGCGGCGCAGGCGAACAGTCCACCGCTGAAGCGCGCTCCCGCCTGGGTGCAGATGGCTTCGAACCGGGCGGTCTGTTCCTTGTCCATCAGGTTGTCAGACACAATGTCGCCACCGCAGGGCACCGAGTAATCCCCCAGCGGTAACGGAAAATCCGGAAGTGTTCCGCCGTTGTTTTCGGCGAACTCAATCCATTTGCGCACCTGGGGGGAATCCGAGGTCAGGGCGGAGGTGCGCTGGTGCTGGCGAATGCAATATTCATCGTAGCTGCCCGCTGGCGGTAGCGAGGCGGGCGCCGCGCCGGCCGTCAACGCACCGTAGTTCACAAAAATCTCCATGTACAGCAGTGCCAACAGCATCGGGTCAGTGTGCAGATGGTCGACAACCACGTAGACGGTGAAGTAGTCGGCGTGCTGAATGATCCCGAAACTAAAGCAATCCCACTGCAGCGGGTCGGGCGTGCCCAGAATAAGGTCATGCCATTCGGTCGGGGTCATCTCACCATGTTTGGTCGGAACAAATTTGATATCCGCGGGGTCGGCGATGGTGCGACGTACGATATTTCCCGAATCCTGGCACTCGAACCAGCTGCGGTATGTGTCGTGCCGGCGCAGGTGCGAGTTGATGACGTAACTCATGGCACGGATATCGCACCGACCTGGCCTATCCCAGCGTCCCATGACCAATCGCGAATAATCGAGTCCCCGATCGGCGAATTCACGAAAGCCACGCAGGTGTTGGGACTGCATGTAGCCGACGGGCACCGCACTGACCGGTGCTTGCCGGGCTTTGGCAAGTGAGGCGGGCGATGCGTGCCACGACACGACTGATCCTGAACCCGGCGCCCAGTCGTAGACTGTCCCGATTTCGACTGATCCTGCCCCAATGAACACGTTCCATCCTCCAGATACGACTGCGATACGGCGGAATTTCGGTATCAAGACCTCATCGTCACGACGCTGCTATCGCCTCCTGCGAAGCCGCCAACTTTTCGCACAGGTGGTCCGCCAAACCCCGGATCGTGGTGATGTCGGTAGAGGTGATGCGGACACCGGTCTCTGTCTCGATGCGAGTACGCAGTTCCAGGTTGCCCAATGAATCAACGCCGTACTCGGAGAGTGGGCGGTCCGGGTCGACGTTGCGACGTAGGATCCGGCTGACCTGCTCGGAGAGCAGACGGCGCAGCCGGCCGGGCCACTCGTCCGGGGACAGCGCATGCAGCTCGGTCAGGAATTCGCTAGCCCCCCGCTTGCTGTGGCCGCTCGATTTGAACGCTTCAGCGAACGGGCTGCGTTGCGCGAAGGCGGTCAGCCAGGCTGTCCCCATCATGGGGGCATATCCGGTGTAGCCACGATCGTGGCGTAGCAGCGCCTGGAACGCGTGAGCGCCCTCGTCGGGAGCGATCGCGGCGCCGGCGTCTTCGGCCAAGGCCGTCGCGCGGCCCACCTCGGCCCATGCGCCCCAGGCAATCGAGGTGGCCGGAAGGCCCTGCGAGCGACGCCAGTGGCTGAAGGCATCCAGCCAGCTATTGGCCGCCGCGTACGCGCCCTGTCCGGGGGACCCCACCAGCGCGGCCGCCGAGGAGAACGAGCAGAACCAGTCCAGTGGCTGACCGACCGTGGCCTGGTGCAAATTCCATGCGCCGTAGGCTTTGGGTGCCCAGTCTCGGTCGATCAGTTCGTCGGTGATGTTGCCCAGCGTGGCGTCTTCGACCACCGCGGCCGCGTGCAGCACCCCGCGTAACGGAAGGCCGGTGGCGGTCGCCGCCGCCACCAACCGCTCCGCGGTGTCCGCGTCGGCGATATCGCCGCACGCCACCACCACGTCGGCGCCCATTGCCCGGATCAGCTCGATGGTCTCCAATGTCTGCAGCTTCGGCTGGGAACGGGACGTCAGCACAATACGGCCACAACCGGCAGCGGCCATTTTCTCGGCCAGGAACAGCCCGAGACCGCCGAGGCCACCGGTGATGATGTACGCGCCGTCGCGGCGGAAGACCGGTGTCTGTTCGGGCGGCACCACCACGTTGCTGCGGCCGGCTTGCGGAACGTCGAGGACGAGTTTGCCGGTGTGCTGCGCCGCGCTCATGACGCGGATGGCGGTCGCCGCGTCGCTGAGCGGGTAATGCGTGCTCTCCGGCATCGGCAGCGATCCATCCGCGGTCAGTTGGTACACCGTTGTCAGCAATTCGCGGAGCTTTGCTGGGTGGCTGACGCTGATCAGTCCCAGGTCGACGCCGTGGAACGCCAGATTGCGACGGAACGGGAACAGCCCAAGCCGGCTGTCTCCGTAGATATCGCGTTTGCCGATCTCGATGAACCGCCCACCGAGCGCCAGCAGGTCGATGCCCGCGCGCTGCGCCGCGCCGGTCACCGAGTTGAGCACGATGTCGACGCCATATCCGTCGGTGTCGCGGCGGATCAACTCGGCGAACTCAATGCTTCGCGAATCGTAGACATGCGTGATGCCCATGTCCCGCAGCAACTCTCGGCGCTGCTCACTACCCGCGGTGGCGAAGATTTCTGCCCCCGCCGCGCGGGCTATCGCGATCGCCGCCTGGCCGACCCCGCCTGTTGCGGAGTGGATCAACACCCGATCACCGCTGGCGATCCGGGCCAGGTCGTGTAGGCCGTACCAAGCGGTGGCGTGCGCCGTGGTTACTGCTGCTGCCTGGGCATCGGTCAACCCCGGTGGCAGCGTGACGGCGACGTTGGCGTCGCAGGTGACAAAGGTGCCCCAGCACCCGTTGGCCGATACCCCGCCGACATGGTCACCGATCTGGTGGTCGGTCACGTCCGGTCCGATCGCGGTGACCACCCCGGCGAAGTCGGTCCCCAGCTGCGGCAGCCTGCCCTCAAAGCTGGGGTAGCGACCGAACGCGACGAGGACGTCGGCAAAGTTGATGCTGGATGCGGTAACGGCAACCTCGATCTGCCCGGGGCCCGGCGGTACTCGATCGAACGCGGTCAGTTCGATCGAATCGAGGTCACCAGGGGTGCGGATCTGCAGGCGCATACCCTCGTGCTCGTGGTCGATGACGGTTTTACGTCGCTCGTCGGGGCGCAGCGGGGTGGGGCACAACCGCGCCGTGTACCACTGGCCGTTGCGCCACGCGGTCTCGTCTTCCGGGGACCGGGCGAGCAGCTGCTGGGCTAGCCGCTCGGCATCGGTGGCCTCGTCGATATCGATTTGGGTGGCGGCCAGATGCGGATGCTCGGTGCCGATCACCCGCATCAAGCCGCGCAGTCCGGCCTGCTCGAGATTGGGTCGGTCGCCAGCCAGCACCGGCTGGGCGTTTCTGGTCACCAGGTACAACCGGGGCGGTTCGCCGGGGATGTCCGGCAGTTCGCGGGCTATGCGCACCACATGACGCAGATAGTCCCCGCCCCGGCTCGCGGACTCTTCATCCAAGTTGCCGTTCTTTGGCCCGGTGAGAACGACCACCCCGTCGAACCTGCCGGCGTGCAGTTGGCCGCGGAATCCTTGTCCGTTCGACGAGTGGTCGGCCTGCTGCGGCCACGTCAGCGTCGTGCATTCCGCGCCGAGGGGTTTCAGCGCGTCGGTCAGCTTGGTGGCGATGACATCAGCTGTCGTGCAGGTACTGACAAGAAGCCACTTTCCGGGATCGGCCCCGGCAACCTCGGGCAGTGCCGCGTTTTGCCACTCGATGGTCAGCAACCGCTCACTGAGCACCCGGTCCTGCTGGGCGGCCTCGGACATCCCGGTGCCCAACCTGAGCCCGGTGACGGCCACTAGGACCGTCCCGTCCTCGTCCAACACGTCAAGGTCGGCCTCGACACCGGCGGCGTCGGCCTTGGTCAGCCGGGTGTAGCAGTAGTGGGCGTTGCGGGTGGTGCCGTAGGCGCGCAGCCGTCGTACCCCGAGCGGCAACAGCAGACCGCCGGCGGACGCGGCTTGGACCTCGGGGTGGACCGCGACGGACTGGAAGCACGCATCGAGCAGCGCCGGGTGAACGCCGTAGGCATCCTGCTGCGAGCGGATCGAACGAGGCAGGCTCACTTCGGCCAGCACGGTGCGGACGGCGTCCTCGGCGGTCCGGGCGGCGGCCAGGCCGGTAAAGGCCGGACCGTACTGAATGCCACGTTCGTCGAACCATGGCCGCAGCTCGGCACCCTCCACCCGGCGCGGATGTGCCTCCAGCAGGGCGGCCACGTCGTGGGCGGGCGCGTGCTGATCTTCTTCCGCGGCGTGCAGGACCGCGCGGGCTCGCCGGGCCCGTTCGCCGTCCCGGTCGGTCTCGACCACGAAGTCGACAACGCCCGGGGACGCGACCCGCGCGGAGGCGCCGACGGGGGTCTTGTCATCGAGCAACAGCATCTGCTCGAACCGGATATCGCGGACCTCGGACGCCTCGCCGAGAACTGTGCGAGCGGCGGCCAGTGCCATCTCGCAGTAGGCCGCACCGGGAAGCGCTGCCACATTGTGCACCTGGTGATCGCCGAGCCAGGGCTGTGCAGTGGTGCCGACCTCGGCCTGCCACGCGTGGTGCTCCGGCTCCTCGTGCAACCGGACGTGCGGGCCCAACAGCGGATGCACCGAGACGGTGCAGCCGCCATGGGTCGGGGAGTCCTGACCGTCCCGGGTGAGCAGCAACGGCCGGTGGGTCCAGGTCGGAAGTGGTGCATCGACCAGGCGGCCCTCGGGGTACAGCACCGCGAAATCGACCGCCGCACCGGCGCTGAACAGATCCGCCACGACGCCGCGCAGCCCGTGCGGTAGCGGCTGCTCCCGCCGCATGCCGGCCAGGGCCGCCACCGACATATCCAGATTTTCAGCGGTCTGTTCGACTGCGCGGGTGAGCAGGGGGTGCGGCGCCAGCTCGGTGAAGACTCGGTAGCCGTCCTCCAAAGCGGCTTGCACCGCAGCGGCGAATCGCACCGTGTGACGCAGGTTGTCGGCCCAGTAATCGGCATCGCACACCGGTTGCTCGCGCGGGTCAAACAGTGTTGCGGAGTAGAACGGAACCTGCGGCGTCATTGGGCTGAGTTCGGCCAGGACATCGACCAGTTCGTCGAGGATCGGGTCGACTTGCGGGGAGTGCGATGCGACATCGACCGCCACCTCGCGGGCCATGACATCCCGCTGCTCCCACGCCGCCACCAGTTCGCGAACCGAGGCGGTTGCACCGCCGATCACCGTGGATTGTGGAGATGCCACCACGGCGACCACGACGTCGTTGATGCCGCGGGCCGTCAGCTCCGAAAGCACTTGCTGGGCGGGAAGTTCCACCGAGGCCATCGCGCCGGAACCGGCGATGGTGGACATCAGCCGGGAGCGGCGGCAAATCAGCCGAACACCGTCCGCCAGCGACAACGCGCCCGCGACCACCGCAGCGGCGGCCTCACCGAGGGAATGCCCGATGACTGCGCCCGGATATACCCCGTGGGCTTTCAAGGTGGCGGCGAGAGCGACCTGCATGGTGAACAGGGTCGGTTGGACCCGGTCGATACCGGTCACCGTCTCGGGCGCCGACATCGCCTCGGTGACGGAAAACCCGGACTCCTCGGCGATCAGCGGCTCTGCCTCGGCGACGGTTGCGGCGAACACCGGTTCGGTGGCCAGCAGGTCGGCGCCCATCGCCGCCCATTGCGAACCCTGGCCGGAGAACGTCCAAACCGGTCCCCGGTCGTCATGCCCGGCCGCTGGCTGATAGGGAGCCTCACCATCGGCGATTTCTCGTAGCGCCGTGGTCAACTCAGGCAGACTGCTGGCCAGCACCGCTGTGCGCACCGAGCGATGTCCACGCCGTCGGGCCAGGGTATAGGCCAAATCCGGCAACGCCACGTCGCCGGCGTGTGCGCCCACCCAGTCGGCCAGCCGTCCAGCGGTCCGCCGCAGTTCGGTGTCGGAGGTGGCGGACAGCGGGAACACCAGCGGCCCGTGTTTCGCGGAACCCGATGAAACATCTTCGGTTTCACCGGATTTCAACGACTGCGCCGGTGCCTGTTCCAGGATGGCGTGCACGTTCGTCCCCGACAGCCCGTACGACGAGACCGCCGCCCGGCGTGGCTGCCCGCCGTTCGTTGGCCACGGGGTGATTTCCTGTGGCACAAAGAGGTTCGTGTCGATTTCGGCAAGCTCATCGGGTAGCCGCGCGAAGTGCAGGTTGGGCGGAACGGTGCCGTGTTGTAACGCGAGAACCGTCTTGATCAGGCCCAGCGGCCCGGAGGCGGCCTGCGCGTGTCCGAAATTGGTCTTCACCGATGCCAACGCGCACGGGCCGTCAACGCCGTACACGTTGGCCAGGCTGGCGTATTCGATGGGGTCACCGACCGGGGTGCCGGGGCCGTGCGCCTCAACCATTCCGATGGTGCCGCCGTCCACGCCGGCTGCGGCCAGCGCCGTCCGATACACGGTGGTCTGCGCGGTCACCGACGGCGTGGCGATGTTCACGGTGTGGCCATCCTGATTCGCGGCCGTGCCGCGGACCACCGCCAGAATCCGGTCGCCGTCGGCTAGGGCGTCGGGCAACCGTTTGAGCAGCACCACCGCGAAACCTTCGGCGGGTACGAACCCGTCGGCGGCGACGTCGAACGCATGGCACCGCCCGGTGGGTGACAGCATGCCCTGGGTTGAGCCCGACGCAAACTTGCGCGGATCAAGCATCACGGTGGCCCCGCCCGCGAGGGCGAGGTCGCTTTCACCGTTGTTCAGGCTGCCGCAGGCCATGTGAACGGCGAGCAGGCCCGATGAGCATGCGGAATCCACCGTGAGGGCCGGACCGTGAACTCCGAGGGCGTAGGCGATGCGCCCGGATGCCATGCTGAAATTGGTGCCGGTGAAACCGTACGGTCCTTCCACGGAGTGCGCATCGGCGGCTAACAGCGCGTAGTCGACGTGGGTCAAGCCGATGAACACACCGGTCAGCGAGTTGGCCACGCTTGCCGGGTTGAGGCCGGCATGCTCGAGCGCCTCCCATGACGTCTCGAGTAGCAAGCGGTGTTGCGGATCGATGGCGGTCGCCTCAGCTTCGGCCATGCCGAAGAACTCGGAATCGAACCCGGCGACGTCGTCGAGGAACGACCCCCACCGCGACACCGACCGGCCGGGCACGCCGGGTTCGGGGTCGTAGTACTCATCAGCGTCCCACCGGTCAGCGGGAATCTCGGTGACCAGGTCGTCACCCCGCTGTAGCGCCTCCCAGAGCCGTTCGGGGGAGTCGATGCCCCCCGGAAGGCGGCACGCCATGCCGATGACAGCAATGGGCGTGACTGGTGGTGTGCCCATGACCCTTCACCTCTTCTCTGGTCGGCCGGGCGGGACCCGAATCGAATTCCGGTGCCGGGCAAAGCGATTCCCGGACCGCGGCCGATATTAACACTGCAGTCCAATTAATTGGACTGTTCCTCCGAAACTTTAGATGGGTTGGCGGCCTGTCGCGACTCGAATGCCGGATCCCTGGTATGCACATATAACGAACCGGATATGGTTAAACGCATGTATCCCGATGACAGCGACAAAGACCTGGCCGTGGTGCTGTCGTATCTGGCAGGTCGGACCCTCAGCCGAGAAGAAATCTGGACGGCGTTGGGTTTGCGCCGGTCCACGTACTACGACCAGCTGGAAAAGGGGAAGCTGATCAGCGCGGATAACCTGCGCAGGGCAGCTACCAGCCTGGGCATCAACCGCGCCGAGCTGTTGACCCGGTACCGGCTCATCGACCCGGACGAAGTCACGGCGCTGGCCGAACTGATCCACGGATACGGTGCTGGGCCGTCCACTGCAGTGGACACCGATGTCATGGTCAGCACGAGGAAGCTCAAGAAGTTGTCGGAAATGCAGCCCCGGGTCGATGCGCCTCCGGTGTAAGCTGCTCCCGGCGCGGGGGTTCACCGGCGAGGGGTAGCTTGGCTGTGGGTCTCACCGCATTGATCGGATTCACCATCGCGGCTATCGGGTGGAGTCTGTGGATTCGGCGGGTCACCTGGCGCTCCCGGTGGGAGGTCGCCGCCACGCTCAACGTCGCCTTGCAGGGGTGCGGGGTGGCCTTAGCGTCGCCGGCAGCCTCAGAGACGGTCGGCGCTACCTTGCACCACCTCACCGGCAGGTGGAACCTTGAGGACTTCCTCGCGCACGACTGCTTCATCGTCGCGGCTTCCGCCATCGTGTATCACGCGCTGGGTCGGCTCGCCGATGACGACACCATGCGGGAGTCGTTCCGGCAGTACGTGGAGCGTCCGGCCACGGTGTGCATCCCGGTGCTGCTCATCACCTTCACGCTCAGCAACGGTGCCAAAACCTACCGGCCCGACTTCTTCCAGTTGCCCACCGACGGCTGGCTCGCCATCTACTGGGTCCTGTTGGCCGGGATGCTGATCTACCTGCTCGGATATGCGTCTCGTGCCCTGCTGATCCTGAGAAAAGATCCTCGATCACGGCGGGTCGCCAACATCTACGTGCTCGGCGCGATCAGCGCGATGCTGGCCTGCCTGATCCGGGCCCTCACGGCGATCGCTCCACCGCTCCAAGCCGTCGAGGGGGGCCGGCTGGTGTGGCTGTTTGCCTGCTTGGCCGGTGCGGTTTGCGCGGTGGCGGCGGCGCGGGCGTGGCGACAAAAGGTGCGCTGGTTCCAGCGGCCCATGCTGTACCAATAGCGGCCGGGCGCCGCCTCGGCTCGTTCCGGTTCATCCCCCGAACCACCCGCCAGCGGCGGGGCTATCCCATGCTGCCGGTCGATCAACGGCGGCGACCATGGTCTAGGTTTGCCCAAGTGCATCTTGTATAAATACAACGACCGGTTGAGGCGCGACAGAGGAGTCGATTCGGATGAGCATTGCGGAGCGGACCGCTCAGACCACCTGGGAAGGGCCACTGGCCTCGGGCACGGGCACGCTGCGTGAGGGGAGCAGCGGAGCCCTCGACGGCCTGCAGGTGAGCTGGGCGGCCCGCACCGAGCAACCGGGCGGCAAGACCAGCCCCGAGGAGCTGGCGGCCGCGGCGCATTCGTCGTGCTTCGCGATGGCGTTGTCGCTGAAGCTCGGCGCGAACAACACACCGCCGCAGCGGCTCGAGGTGGCCTCCACCGTCACCCTCGACGAGGTCGACGGCGTCCCGACCATCACCACGTCGCGGCTGCGGGTCCGTGCCCAGGTGGCCGGCTTGGACGCGGATCGTTTCGCCGCGGTGGTCGACGAGGCGGCGGCGCTGTGCCCGGTGTCGCGGCTGTTCGCCGGCGCCACGATCACCGTCGACGCCCAACTCGCCTGACGCGATCGGGGACCCGCCATGTCCGAGCAGACCGTGTCGGCCGTCTTGGAACGCGAGCATCGTGACATCGACAGCGCCATCGAGGTTTTCCTCGCGAAGCTGGATGCCGGCACCGTGCAGCCCGAACCGCTGACGGCGGCGCTGGCGGCGCTGCGCCGCCACATCTATATCGAAGAGGTGTTCTTGTTCCCGCCGGTGCGGGAGGCCGGCCTGGTGATGCCGGTCTTCGTGATGCTGCGTGAGCACGGCGAACTGTGGCAGACGATGGACGCGCTGACCGCGCTGCTGGCCGCCGGATCCGACATCGGGTTGCGGGACACCTGCCGCCGGCTGCTGGCGCAACTCGATCAGCACAATGCCAAGGAAGAGCCGATCATCTATCCGCAGGCCGCCACCGCGTTGCCGTCGCACACCAGCGCCGAGCTGCTGCGTTTCGTCGACACCGGGCACACCCCGGACGGGTGGGTGTGCCAGCGGGCCTGACGCGTGTCAGTGATTGATTGACACATCTGTCGGGACGTTCTTACGGTGCGTGTATGTCGCACGCCGCGGTGACACCGTGACCGGCCCCCGGATCCCCAAGTTGCCGCTGGCCGAGGCCCAAGCCGCCGCCGACGAAGCCGGTGTGCCCGATTACATGGCGGAGCTCAACATCTTTCAGGTGCTGCTCAACCATCCGCTGTTGGCGCGGACCGTCAACGACCTGCTGGCCACCATGTTGTGGCACGGCGAATTGGACGCCCGGTTGCGCGAGCTGGTGATTATGCGGATCGGCTGGCTGACCGCCTGCGACTACGAGTGGACCCAGCATTGGCGGGTCGCCTCGGGTCTGGGTGTCTCGGCCGAGGATCTCGTCGGGGTGCGAGATTGGCCCAACCACAGCGGCTTTGGGTCGACCGAACGCGCGGTGCTGGCTGCCGCCGACGACGTGCTGCGCGACGGCGCGGTGAGCGCCGCGTCGTGGGCGGCCTGCCAGCAGGCACTGGGATCCGAGCTCGAACTGATCGAACTGGTCACCGCGATCGCGGCGTGGCGGATGATCGCGTCGATCCTGGCCAGCCTGAAGGTCCCGCTGGAAGACGGGGTGCAGAGTTGGCCCCCCGACGGCCAGCCGCCGTGATCGTCGACGGCCGCCCGGACATCGAGGTCGCCCAGCCGATCGGCGGGACGTGTGGCGTAGCGTCAGCCGCGCCTTTACGCTGGGGCCGGGCAGCTTCGCCGAGCGGGAAGGTGCCCCGTTGCTGATCCCGCCGGCGCCCAACGCCATCGTCCGCGGCGAGATCGGTGTGTGGTTCGCGTGGCGCCGCTCTGGAGGCTGGGCGTGGCGGAGCTGGCCCCGGCGGGCACCGGATCACCGCTGACGTGCATGGCTCCACGTTCGGCCGGGCGCCGGGCGCCGACAGGAAGGTACCGCCCCATGACCGACACTTCGCTCACCGGCGTGCTGCGCGAGCGTGCCAGCCTGCAGCCCGACGACGACGCGTTCACCTACATCGATTACGACCACGACTGGGACGGTGTTGCCCACACCGTGACCTGGGCGCAGCTGTATCGGCGGGTGCTCAGCCTCGCCGACGAGCTGCGGGGACACGCCGCCTCGGGGGACCGCGCCGTCATTGTGGCGCCCCAGGGGCTCGAGTACGTCGTGGCGTTCCTCGGCTCGTTGCAGGCCGGGCTGATCGCGGTGCCGCTGTCGGTGCCGATGGGCGGTGCCACCGATGAGCGAGTGGCCGCGGTGCTGCGCGATGCGTCGCCCGCCGTGCTGCTGACGACATCGTCGGTCGCCAACCTGGTAAGCGAGTACGCGGTGCCCCAGCAGGATCAGCCGGCGCCGGCGGTCGTCGCGGTGGACGCGCTGGACCTGGACACCCGGCGGCGCTCGACCGGCAAGCGGGAGGCCCCGCCGGCCACGGCGTACCTGCAATACACGTCCGGGTCGACCCGGACGCCGGCCGGGGTGATGATCTCGAATGCCAACCTGACGACCAACTTTCGGCAGATGATGTGCGACTTCTTCCCGGAGTACGGCAAGGTCGCTCCGCCGGGTACCACGGTCGTGTCGTGGCTGCCGTTCTACCACGACATGGGTTTGATGCTGGGCGTGTGCGGCCCGATCCTGGGCGGCTGGCGCACCGTGATCATGAGTCCGGTGTCCTTCCTGCAGCGACCCGCGCGGTGGATGCAAGCGGTGGCCCGGCACCCTCGGGTGATGACGGCCGCGCCGAACTTCGCGTTCGACTTGGCGGCCGGCCGAACCTCGGACGACGACATGGCCGACCTTGACCTCGGCGATGTGCTGGCCATCTACAGCGGCGCCGAGCGGGTGCAGGTCAGCACGCTGCACCGGTTCGCTCAGCGGTTCGCGAAATTCAACCTCCGCGAGGAGGTGATCCGCCCGTCGTACGGGCTTGCGGAGGCGACGCTGTACGTGGCGACCGGCGGATCGGGCCGCCCGCCGAAAGTGGCGTACTTCGAACCCGAGAAACTGTCGGCCGGGCACGCCAAGCGGTGCGCCGACGATGACGGCACCCCCCTGGTGAGCTACGGCACCCCGCACTCGCCGGCGGTCACGATCGTGGACCCCGAGACCAGCATCGAGTGCCCGGCGGGCATCGTCGGCGAGATTTGGGCGTTGGGCGACAACGTCAGCGCCGGATATTGGCACAAGCCGGCGGAGACCGAGCGGACGTTCGGCGGAACGCTGGCCGGGGCTCCCGACGGGCGGTGGTTGCGAACCGGGGATCTGGGCTTCATCTCCGAAGACGAGCTGTTCATCATCGGCCGGATCAAGGACGTGCTGATCGTTCGCGGCCGCAACCATTACCCCGACGACATCGAAGCCACCGTCCAGCCGATATCCAAAGGCCGCGTCGCGGCGATCGCGGTCCCGGACGGCGACACCGAGACGTTGGTGGTGATCGTTGAGCTCAAGAAGCGGTCCGACTCCGACGACGAGTGGGCCCAGCGCCTTGAGCGGGTGAAAAACGATGTCGTGTCCGCGATCTCGACATCGCACGGCCTGAGCGTCGCAGACGTTGTGCTGGTGGGGCCCGGGTCGATCCCGATCACCACCAGTGGCAAGATCCGGCGCGCGGCCTGCGTTGAGCTGTACCGCGACGGGCAATTCAGCCGGTTGGACGGATAGCCCCTAGCCCGCGCGATGTCGTCAGGTTGATTTCAGAATCGCCTCGGGGAGGTTCGGTCGATGAAATTCGCGCTGGCATGCGTGGGGAGTCGGGGTGATGTCGAGCCCTTCGCCGCGGTCGGTCGCGAGTTGCTGCGCCGGGGCCACGACGTGCGCATGGCGTTTCCGCCGAACATGCTTGGTTTTATCGAGTCGGCGGGGCTTGCCGCGGTCGGCTACGGCCCGGACGCGCGGGCGTTGCAGGACCCTGATTTTGTCCGCAGCTTCGGGCCGGCCCGGAGCCCTGCGAATGTGCTCGGGGAAATCATGGAACAGGTCACCCAATTCTGGCCGCAGATGGGTACGACGCTGACATCGCTCGCGCACGGGGCCGACCTCCTCCTGACCGAGGCGAGCTCGCAGGGATTGGCCGCCAACGTGGCGGAATATTACGGCATTCCGCTGGCTACGCTGCGCTTCTTCCCTGCGCTGGATACCGAGCCGGACGACCCGTGTGGGCCCGTCGTCACGGGTCTGCAAGATGCCCAACGCCGCGAACTGGGGCTGCCGCCGGTAACCGAACGCGGGTCGCCACCCGTCCTGGAGATCCAGGCCTACGACGAGTTTTGGTTTCCCGAGCTGGTGGCTGCATGGGCCGAGCAGAACACGCGACGGCCCTTCGTCGGCTCGCTGACGCTGGAGTTGCCCACCGACGCCGACGAAGAAGTTCTGTCGTGGATTGCCGAGGCAACGCCACCGATCTACTTCGGTTTTGGCAGCAGCGTGCGCGTCGCGTTTCCCGCTCAGGCGGTCGCGGTGATCAGCGCGGCCTGTGCACAGTTAGGGGAGCGGGCGTTAATTTGCGCTGGCGGAAGTGACTTCACCCAGGTCCCGCATTTCGACAACGTAAAGGTCGTGGATGCGGTGAATCACGCGACGGTGTTTCCGGCTTGCCGCGCGATCGTCCATCATGGGGGTGCCGGCACCACGGCCGCGGCCATGCGAGCCGGAATTCCCGCTTTGATCCAGTGGCTCTGGGTCGATCAGCCGATCTGGGCGGCTGCTGTCGAACGCTTCCAAGTCGGAATAGGGCGGCGCTTTAGTGCTGTCACCCCGGATGTACTGGTCAGGGATCTGCGCACGATCCTGAGTCCCCAATTCGCCCTTCGCGCCCGTGAGGTCGCCAGCAACGTGACGAAACCCGCCGAGAGCGTTGCCAATGCAGCCGATCTGCTGGAGGATGCGGTGCGCTCAGCTCAGACGGTTCTGCCATCCTCCGAAACCGACTAGCGTCAGCGGCATGCGAACCAAGGTTGCCGAGTTGCTCGGCGTCGAGTTCCCGATCTGCGCGTTCAGTCACTGCCGCGACGTGGTGGCCGCGGTGTCCAACGCCGGCGGCTTCGGTGTGCTGGGCGCCGTCGCGCACACCCCCGACCGGCTGGACGCCGAGCTGAGCTGGATCGAGCAGCAGACCCACGGCCGCCCGTACGGGGTGGACCTGCTGCTGCCGCCGAAATACGTCGGCGCCGACCAAGGCGGGATCGACAACACACAGGTGGCGGCCCTGCTGCCCGACGAACACCGCGCCTTCCTCGACGATCTGCTCACCCGCTACGGGATTCCGGCACCCGAGCCCAGCGCGGCACCGCCGACCGGGTCCGGGCTCAACATCTCACCCAAGGGCTATGCGCCGCTGCTGGAGGTGGCGTTCGCCCACAACATCCGGCTGATCGCCAGCGCGCTGGGGCCGCCGCCGCCGGATCTGGTCGAGCGGGCCCACACCCATGATGTCGTGGTGGCGGCGCTGGCCGGGACCACCGAGCATGCGATCCGGCACGCCGCCGCCGGGGTGGACCTGATCGTCGCGCAAGGCACCGAGGCCGGCGGGCACACCGGCGAGGTCGCGACGATGGTGCTGGTCCCCGAAATCGTGGATGCGGTGGCGCCGGTCCCGGTGCTGGCCGCCGGCGGCATCGCCCGCGGCCGGCAGATGGCCGCGGCGCTGGCGCTGGGCGCCGAAGGAGTGTGGTGTGGGTCGGTGTGGCTGACCACCGAGGAGGCCGAGACGTTGCCGGTGGTCAAGGACAAGTTCCTGGCCGCCAAATCCTCGGACACCGTGCGGTCCCGGTCGCTGACCGGCAAACCCGCCCGGATGCTGCGCAGCGCGTGGACCGACGAGTGGGCGCGGGCCGACACCCCCGACCCGCTGGGCATGCCGCTGCAGACCGCGCTGGTCGGGACCGCGCAGCGGCAGATCAACCAGGCCGCCGATCATCCCGACGCCGGCGCCCAGGACTTGGCCACTTATTTCGTCGGGCAGGTGGTGGGGTCGTTGACCAAGGTGCGCCCGACCCGCACCGTGGTGTTGGACATGGTCTCGGAATTCATCGACGCCGTGGAACGCCTCGACGGCCTGGCCGAAGGCTAGGCCCGGTCGGCGGCCGCCAGCCGCTGCTGCACAAACCGGGCGATGGTCGCGAAGGCTTCCTTGCTTTCCGGCAGGAACGGAAACAGCGCCGGGAAGGCGTGCAGCTGGTAGGGCCAGGTCCGCAGTTCGCAGGGCCGGTCCGCGGCGGTCAGCGCATCCCGCAGCCGCTCGGCATCGCAGCGCACGATCTCGGATTCCGCGGCGATCAGCAACGACGGCGGCATCGTTTCCAGGCGGCCGTTGATCGGCGCCAAGGCCTGCGCCAACTCCGCGGAAGGACAGACCTGTTCGACGAGCGTCGTCAGCACCAGCGGGATGCCGAACGCGTCGTCGCAGGCGTACGAGGTTCGCGCGGCGTCGTCCAGCTCCAACAGCGCCGAGATGCCGACCACCCCGGCCGGGGCCGGTAACCCGTCCTGCTGAACCCGCAGCGCCGTCGCGAAGGCGAGAAAGCCGCCCGCGGAGTCGCCGGCCAGCACCGTTTTCGCCGGGTCGGCGCCCTGCTCGAGCAGCCAGCGGTAGGCCTGACAGCAGTCCTGCAGCGAACCGTCCACCGCCACGGCGGGATGCTGCCGGTAGTCGATGTGCACGACCGGCAGGCGGGTGCGTCGAGCCAGCGCCACCACCGCGCGCAAGTGGGTATCCAGGCCGCCGGTGATGAAGCCCCCTCCGTGGAAGTAGAGGATGACGCCGTCGCCGATCGGTGCGGTGCAGTCCGCGCTGCGGACGGTTTCGGTGGGGACCTCGGTGTGATGACGCGTGATGCGGATACCGCGCAGGGGCTGTCTGCGCTGTAGCCGCGCCAGGGTGTTGACGCGGCGGCCAACGCGGCTGAGTCGGTCGGGAACCGGCCGGCGGCCGTTGCCCACCACCAGGCGGCGCACCATCGGCGGCAGCACGCGACGCGAAGAGCCGTAGATCACCCGGGCCCGCCGGCTGGGTTTGGGTGCCGACACCGACATCGAGAAACCCCTTTCGGTGGCGCGCCGGCAAGCCCCGGGCGCGTCGTCGCGCAATGTAGCTACGCCGCGTCGGCAATGTCAATCAGTGCGCCTACCAGCGGCGCAAAGCGCAGTAGCGTAGGGAGCACGAGTGGCCCGAAGGGAGCACGCGATGGCGACCGATCTGACGCTCTACCTCGATGACGAACCCGGCGAGCTGGCCCGGGTGGGGGACCTGTTGGGCACCGCGGCCGTCAACATCGCCGGGCTGTGCGCCCTGACCAGCGGCGGGCAGGCCGAGCTGCACATCCTGGTCTCGGACGCCACCCGGGCGTTCGAGGCGCTCGAACACGCCGGCATCCAGATCGCCGAGGAGCAGGAGGTCGTCGTCCTCGATGTCGAGGACCGGCCCGGCGCGTTGGCCGAAGCCATCCACAAGCTCGGCGTGGCCAACGTCAACCTGGCCACGGCCTATCTGGCGTCGCACACCCGGCTGGTGTTGGCCGCCGACGATTTGGCCGGCGCGAAGGCGGCGTTGGGCTAGAGCTAGGCGGGCACCAGGCGGGTGACGGCGCTCCAGCGGCTGTTTCCCGGGTTGCGCGGGTCCGGTTGGGGCAGTCGGGCCGCCACCCGGTACCAGAACGGCAAGCGATGGAACCGGTTGGCGGCCACCAACATCGACTCGGCCTCCACCGGGTTCCAGCCCAGCTCCTCGAAGTAGGCCAGGCCGTTGGCGGCGCCGAACTTGAACGGGGCGTTGTCCAACAGGCCGGCGGTCTTCTTGGTCATCCACTTCTTCAGTCCCGCGCCCCAGAACTCCAGCAGCCACCACGCGATCGCCGGGCGCTTGAACGACTCCGACAGCGCGGCGACATCGTGGGGCTCCAGGTACATCAGCAGCCCCTCGGTCAGCACCAGGGCCTGGTGGGCGCCGGCCAGCGCCTCGTCCAGGAACGCGTCGCGGGCGGCGGGGTCGGCGAGGTCGACGGCGCGGCGGGTCAGTTGGCAGCGTGGCGCCTGATCGGCCAGCGCTTGCTCCTTCTCCGCCAGCAGCGCCGGCAGATCCGCCTCCACCCATCCGAAATCCGCCGGCAGGTCCAGGCGGTAGGGCCGGGTGTCCAACCCGGCCGCCAGGTTGAGCACCCGGTCGCAGCCCTCACCGATCGCCTTGATCACGATGTCGTCGATCAGCTTGGTGCGGGCGATCAGGGCAAAGCTGACCCGGGGCGCCGCCGCGACGATCGCGTGGCCGCGCTCGCCGGCGAGCCGGTCGGCCAGCGGGTCGTCGAACAGGGCGTCGGGGCGGGCCGATTCGACGGCCCGATACGCCGCGATCCAGCGCGCCGTGTCGGAAACGTTGGCAATGAGGGGTTCGGGCCCCGCCGTGGGTCGCGTCATACAACTCACCCTACGATAGTGAGTCGCGTGACACAACTCAGGTGCTTATCATGGTGGAACCATGTTAGACCGCGAGTACCCCGACCAGGTCTGCTCCATCGCCCGCGCCCTGGAGGTGATCGGGCAACGCTGGTCGCTGTTGGTGGTCCGGGACGTCTTCCTGGGTCGGCATCGCTTCGATGAGCTGTGCGCCAGCACCGGTATCACCCGCAGTGTGTTGACCGCCCGGCTCAACCACTTGGTCGCCGAGGGCGTGCTGCACCGGCGGGCCTACCAAAGCCGGCCGGAGAGATTCGAGTACCACCTCACGGACAAGGGCCGCGGGCTGCTGCCGGTGCTCGCCCACCTGATGGCGTGGGGCGACCGGTACTACGCCGAACCCGACGGGCCGCCGCTGCGATTGGAACACCGCGGCTGCGGCGGACACGTGCAGGACCGGCTGCGCTGTGACCGCTGCGACGACGCCCTGATCCCCGCGGACATCCGGCCCCGCCCGGCCTGAACCGTGGCATTTGCGCCGGCCCGTAGAATCGACCCAACGGCGTCGATCCGGCCATCACCGGGGAGCCTTCGGAAGAACAGCTCAGGCCCAGTAGAACCGAACGGGTAGGCCCGTCACAGCCGTCATCGAGCGGTCGCGCGCACGCGCGGCAAGCGGGGTGGTACCGCGGCGCTCGCGCAGCAGCGCGTCGTCGTCCCCGGCCAGACAGTTGGCGCATGGAGACGACGTTTGACCGAGCACACTTATCCGAAACTGGGTGCCCCCGATTTCCCGGCAGCCGAAGTCGAGGTTCTCGACTACTGGGCCGCCGATGACACCTTCCGGGCCAGCGTCGCCCGCCGCGACGGCGCCGAGGAATACGTGTTCTACGACGGGCCGCCCTTCGCCAACGGGCTGCCGCACTACGGTCACCTGCTGACCGGCTACGTCAAGGACATCGTGCCGCGGTACCGCACCATGCGGGGTTACAAGGTGGACCGCCGGTTCGGCTGGGACACCCACGGCCTGCCCGCCGAACTCGAGGTGGAGCGTCAGCTCGGCATCACCGACAAATCCCAGATCGACGCCATGGGCATCGCCGCGTTCAACGAAGCCTGCCGCGAATCGGTGCTGCGCTACACGTCCGAATGGCAGGCCTACGTCACCCGGCAGGCCCGTTGGGTGGACTTCGCCAACGACTACAAGACGCTCGATCCGTCCTACATGGAGTCGGTGCTGTGGGCGTTCAAGCAGCTGTGGGACAAGGGCCTGGCCTACGAGGGCTACCGGGTGCTGCCGTATTGCTGGCGCGACGAAACCCCGCTGTCCAACCACGAACTGCGGATGGACGACGACATCTACCAAAGCCGCCAGGACCCGGCGCTGACGGTCGGTTTCGCGGTCGCCGACGGGGACCTGGCCGGCAGCCATCTGCTGGTGTGGACCACCACCCCGTGGACGCTGCCGTCGAACATGGCGGTGGCGGTCAACCCGGACGTGACCTATGTGCAGGTGGCCGCGGGGCAGCGGCGCTACGTGCTCGCCGAAGCCCGGCTGGGCGCCTATGCGCGTGAACTCGGCGAGGAACCGCAGGTGCTGGGCACCTACCGGGGCGCCGACCTGTTGGGCATCCGGTATCTGCCGCCGTTCGGATACTTTATGGACTCCACCAACGCCTTTCAGGTGTTACCCGGCGAGTTCGTCACCACCGAGGACGGTACCGGGATCGTGCACCTGGCCCCGGCCTACGGCGAGGACGACAAGGAAACCGGCGACCGGGCCGGCATCGTGCCGGTCACCCCGGTCGACGCCAAGGGCCGTTTCGACGACAGCGTCCCGGACTACGCCGGTCAGCACGTCTTCGACGCCAATAAGGCGATCATCGCCGACCTGAAAAACGGCACCGGTCCGGCGGCGGCCAACGGCGCGGTGCTGCTGCGCCACGAAACCTACGAGCACCCGTACCCGCACTGCTGGCGGTGCCGCAACCCGCTGATCTACCGCGCGGTGTCGTCGTGGTTCGTCGCGGTCACCGAGTTCCGGGACCGCATGGTCGAGCTCAACGAGCAGATCACCTGGTATCCCGAACACGTCAAGGACGGCATCTTCGGCAACTGGCTGCGGGGCGCCCGGGACTGGTCGATCTCCCGGAACCGCTACTGGGGCACCCCGATTCCGGTGTGGAAATCCGACGATCCGGCCTATCCGCGCATCGACGTGTACGGCAGCCTAGACGAGCTGGAACGCGATTTCGGGGTGCGGCCGGATAACCTGCACCGGCCCTACATCGACGAGCTGACCCGACCCAACCCGGACGACCCGACCGGTCGCTCGGTGATGCGGCGCATCCCCGATGTGCTCGACGTGTGGTTCGACTCCGGCTCGATGCCCTACGCGCAGGTGCACTACCCGTTCGAGAACCAGAAGTGGTTCGACGGGGTCAGCGGCGACGGCGGTGAGGCGGGCGCCGACGCGCACTACCCGGGGGATTTCATCGTCGAATACATCGGGCAGACCCGCGGCTGGTTCTACATGATGCATGTGCTGGCCACCGCGCTGTTCGACCGACCGGCGTTCAAAACCTGTGTGGCGCACGGCATCGTGTTGGGCAGCGACGGGCAGAAGATGAGCAAGTCGCTGCGCAACTACCCCGACGTCACCGAGGTATTCGACCGGGACGGCTCCGACGCCATGCGGTGGTTTTTGATGGCGTCACCGATCCTGCGCGGCGGCAACCTGATCGTCACCGAACCCGGCATCCGGGAGGGGGTGCGCCAGGTGATGCTGCCGTTGACCAACGCCTACAGCTTCCTGGCGCTGTACGCCCCCAAAGCCGGTAGGTGGCGCACCGATTCGTCGCACGTGCTGGACCGCTACATCCTGGCCAAGCTGGCCACGCTGCGCGACGACCTGACCGCGGCGTTGGATGTCTGCGACATCTCCGGGGCGTGCGAGCAGCTGCGGCTGTTCACCGAGGCGTTGACGAACTGGTATGTGCGGCGCTCCCGGCAGCGGTTCTGGGACGAGGACGCCGACGCGATCGACACCCTGCACACCGTGCTGGAGGTCACCGCGCGGCTGGCCGCGCCGCTGCTGCCGCTGACCACCGAGGTGATCTGGCGCGGTGTCACCGGCGGACGCTCGGTGCATTTGACCGACTGGCCCGAGGCTGGCGCCGCACCGGCCGACCCGGAGCTGGTGGCGGCGATGGACCAGGTTCGGGAGGTGTGCTCGGCGGGGTCGTCGCTGCGCAAGGCGCACCGGCTGCGGGTGCGCCTGCCGCTGCCGAAACTGACGGTGGCGGTGGACAATCCGCAGCTGCTGGCGCCGTTCACCGCCCTGATCGCCGACGAGCTCAACGTCAAAGCCGTCGAGCTCACCGACGACATCGCCCGCTACGGACGGTTCGAGCTAACCGTCAACGCCCGGGTCGCCGGGCCGCGGCTGGGCAAGGACGTGCAGGCCGCGATCAAGGCGGTCAAAGCCGGCGACGCGGTGATGAATGACGACGGCACGTTGACCGCCGGCCCGGCGGTGCTGCAACCGGAGGAATACAGTTCCCGGCTGGTGGCCGCCGACCAGGAGTTCACCGCCGCGCTGCCCGACGGGGCCGGCCTGGTGGTGCTCGACGCCGCGGTCACCCCCGAACTGGAGGCCGAGGGCTGGGCCAAGGACCGCATCCGCGAACTGCAGGAGCTGCGCAAGTCGACCGGTCTGGAGGTGTCGGACCGGATCAGCGTGGTGATGGCGGTGCCGGCGGAGCGCGTGGCGTGGGCGCAGGCGCATCAGGAGCTGATAGCCCGCGAAATCCTGGCCACCCGCTTCGAGTTCGGCGAACCCGTCGATGGTGTGGACATCGGTGACGGGGTGACGGTCTCGATCGTCAAGGTTTAGCCGCCGAGCAGACGCAAAAGCCCCTAAAACCAGGCCGCGGAGGGGGCTTTTACGTCTGCTCGCGGCCGAAACGTCAGGCCTTGACCGCGCGCCAGCGCTGACGGCCGTCCCTGACCTCGACCTGCACATCGCTGAATCCGGCCTCGCGCAACCGATCCGGCAGCGTGTCGGGCGGCACCGGGTTGTAGGTGTCGCGGATGTGCAACAGCCGAAACGACATCGAGTGCACGCCGTCGCTGCCGGCGAACACGCCGCCCGGGGCCAGTACCCGGTACGCCTCGGCGAACAACCGGTCCTGCAGCGGCGGGGTCGGCACGTGATGCAGCATCGTGAAGCACACCACCGAGCTGAAGTCCTCGGCGGGCAGCCCGGTGTCGGTGCCGTCCCCGTTGATGATCCGCGCCCGGCCGCCGTATTTGTCCTGCAGCCGCGCGGCCATCGGTGCGTCGATCTCCACCGCGGTCAGCCGCGGCGTCTGCTCCACCAGGCACCGCATGTTGGCGCCGTATCCGGGCCCGATCTCCAAGGTGTTGGCGCCGAGATCCACCTCGGCCAGCGCCCAGGGCAGCAGCTTCTGCTCGACGCTGCGCGCCCAGTAGTTGGAGCTACAACACAGTCGGTGCACCAGATTCATCGCCATCCGGCGAACGCTACCCACCGAAGCCGACGGTGGGAACCGGTTTTCTTCTGCGGCGCCGCGGTGCCGCCGGGCCTTTAGCATCAGCTGTTGTGCACGAACGTGGGCGCTGGGTGCTGCACCTGGACATGGACGCGTTCTTCGCGTCGGTGGAGCAGCTCACCCGGCCCACGCTGCGCGGCCGCCCGGTGCTGGTGGGCGGGCTGGGCGGACGCGGCGTGGTGGCCGGTGCCAGCTACGAGGCCCGGGTGTTCGGGGCCCGCTCGGCGATGCCGATGCATCAGGCGCGCCGGCTGGTCGGCGCGCCGGCGGTGGTGTTGCCGCCGCGCGGCGTGGTTTACGGGGTGGCGAGCCGCCGCGTCTTCGAGACGGTGCGCGCGGTGATCCCGGTCGTCGAACAGCTGTCCTTCGACGAGGCGTTCGGGGAGCCCGCCGAGCTGGCCGGGGCCTCAGGTGCAGCGGTCGAAGACTTCTGCGAGCGGCTGCGGCGCCGGGTGCGCAGCGAAACCGGCCTGGTGGCCTCGGTCGGCGCCGGGTCGGGCAAACAGATCGCCAAGATCGCGTCCGAGCTGGCCAAACCCGACGGCATCCGGGTGGTGGGCCGCGCCGAGGAACGCGCCTTGCTCGACGGGTTGCCGGTGCGCCGGCTGTGGGGCATCGGCCCGGTGGCCGAGGAGAAGCTGCACCGGCTGGGCATCGAAACGATCGGGGAGCTGGCCGCGCTGGCCGACACCGAGGTGGCCAGCATCCTCGGTGCGACGATCGGGCCGGCGTTGCACCGGCTGGCCCGCGGCATCGACGACCGCCCGGTCGCCGAACGCGCCGAGGCCAAACAGATCAGCGCCGAATCCACCTTCCCCGCCGATCTGACCACCCTTGAGCAGTTGCGCCACGAGGTCGGCCCGATCGGGGAGCACGCCTACCAGCGGCTGCTGCGCGACGGCCGCGGCGCCCGGACCGTCACGGTGAAGCTGAAGAAGTCCGACATGAGCATCCTGACCCGCTCGGCCACGTTGCCGTATGCGACCACCGACTCCGCGGCGCTGATCGCGGCCGCCCGGCGGTTGCTGCTGGACCCGCAGCAGATCGGGCCGATCCGGTTGCTCGGGGTGGGTTTTTCCGGTTTGAGCGACGTACGCCAGGAGTCGCTGTTCCCGGACCTGGAACTGGCATCGGAGGCGCCGGAAACGTCGGCGGCCCAGCAGCCGGAGCTGTCCATTCCGCCCGAGGTTGCGCCCTGGCGGGTCGGCGACGACGTGGCGCATCCCGAGCTCGGGCACGGCTGGGTGCAGGGCGCGGGCCACGGCGTGATGACGGTGCGGTTTGAGACCCGCAGTTGCGGCCCCGGGCCGGTGCGGACGTTTCCCGTCGACACGGCCGCGATCAGCCGCGCCAACCCGGTGGACAGCCTGGACTGGCCCGATTTCGTCGCCAAGCTCGCGGCCGAGGACGCGCACCCCGAGATGCTGTAGGACAGCGCGCACCACGGCACCGCAGGCCCGCTTTCACATCAGCACCACCGGTGAACGAGGTCGCCGAGCGGTTGCCCGGCCGCCAACGCGGCCATCACCAGCACCCGGGCCTGCGGCGGCCGCAGCCGGGGCACCATGACCGCGCCGGCGTCCACCAAGTCGCGGCCCGGACCATAGCCGGGGCTAACCCGGCCGCCGGGCACCCGAGTGGACACCGCGACCACCAGCCCGGCGGCGCAATGGCGACGCACCGCGTCGATGACGGCCGCCGGTGCGTTGCCGGCGCCCAACGCCTCCAGCACCACCCCGCGGGCACCGGCGGCGGCGCAGGCGTCCAGCGCCACCGCGTCGGCGCCGGCGTACAGCGCGACAATGTCCACCCGCGGCGGTGGGCCCAGGGCGCCCAGCTCGGGCCGGGTTTTCGCCCCGGTCAGGGTCAGTTGGCCCGCGGTGATGCGGCCGAGACGGTCCCCGACAAAACCGGTGAGATCCTCGGTGGTGGCCTTGGCCAGGCCCCACGGCTGCCACACCCGGCCGGCGAAACACACCAGCACCCCCAGGCCCGCGGCGGCCGGGCTGGCCGCCACGGTCAGCGCATCGGCCAGGTTGCCCGGGCCGTCGGGTTCGGGGGCGTCGGCGCTGCGCTGTGCGCCGGTGATCACCACCGGCGCCCGGCCGCGATAGCCGAGGTCCAGCCACAACGCCGTCTCCTCCAAGGTGTCGGTGCCGTGCGTGACGACGACCCCGTCGGCGCCGTCGTCCACCGCGGTCTGCACCGCCACCCGGATCCGCTCCCAATCGCCCGGCTCCAGTTGGGAACTGTCGAGTGCCAGCACGTCCACGACGTCGACGTCGAGACCGCCGACCCGCGGGGCCAGCCCGGCGACCAGGTCGGCGCCGCTGCGGGTGGGGCGTCGCACCCCGGCGTCATCGCTGCTGGTGGCGATCGTTCCGCCGGTAGTGACCACGGCAACGCGGCTCATGAGGAAAATCATGCCCGACCGGCCGGCGCGGCGTTGATCATGCACGCAGGGCTGTTCCCGGACCGATTTCACGGCCCGGTGTGCAATCTCAACGCCTACCTCAATGCCTAGCCACACCCCAGATAACGGATGATGGAGGAGTGACTGAGGAACCAACGGGCTCGACCGAGCCGGTGACAGCGACCGGGGCTGTCGACGAACCCGGCCCGGCGCCGCGACGACAGCTGCGCCTGTTGCTCTCGGTCGCGGCGGTGGTGTTGTCGCTCGACATCGTCACCAAGGTGCTCGCGGTCAAGCTGCTGACTCCGGGCCAGCCGGTGTCGATCATCGGCGACACGGTCACCTGGACCCTGGTCCGCAATTCCGGGGCGGCCTTCTCGATGGCCACCAGCTACACCTGGGTGTTGACGGTGATCGCCAGCGCCGTCGTGGGCGGCATTTTCTGGATGGGCCGCCGGCTGGTGTCCCCGTGGTGGGCGATCGGTCTGGGCATGATCCTCGGCGGCGCGATGGGCAACCTGGTCGACCGGTTCTTCCGCTCGCCGGGGCCGCTGCGCGGACACGTGGTCGACTTCTTGTCGATCGGCTGGTGGCCGGTGTTCAACGTCGCCGACCCGTCGGTGGTCGGTGGGGCCATCTTGCTGGTGGCGTTGTCGCTGTTCGGCTTCGACTTCGACAGCGTCGGGCGACGCCGGCTGGACGACCAATCCTGATGCCCGGCGACCGATCGATGCCCATCCCCGAAGGGCTGGCGGGCATGCGGGTGGACGCCGGGTTGGCGCGGCTGCTGGGGCTGTCGCGCACCGCCGCCGCGGCGCTGGCCGAAGACGGTGACGTCGAACTGGACGGGGTGCGGGCCGGTAAATCGGATCGGCTGGTCTCCGGCGCCTGGCTGCAGGTGCGGCTGCCCGACGCGCCGGCGCCGCTGGAGAACACGCCGGTCGAAATCGAGGGCATGACGGTGCTGTACTCCGACGACGACATCGTCGCGGTCGACAAGCCCGCGGGGGTGGCGGCCCACGCGTCGGTGGGGTGGTCGGGACCCACGGTGCTGGGCGGCTTAGCCGCCGCCGGCTACCGGATCACCACCTCGGGGATCCACGAGCGGCAGGGCATCGTGCACCGCCTCGACGTCGGCACCTCGGGGGTGATGGTGGTGGCGCTATCCGATCGCGCCTACACCGCGCTCAAGCGGGCGTTCAAGCAGCGCACCGTCGACAAGCGCTATCACGCTCTGGTGCAAGGACATCCGGACCCGTCCAGCGGCACCATCGACGCGCCGATCGGCCGGCACCGCAGCCACGACTGGAAGTTCGCGGTGACCGCCCACGGCCGGCACAGCCTCACCCACTACGACACCATCGAGGCGTTCGTCGCCGCCAGCCTGCTCGACGTCCACCTGGAAACCGGGCGCACGCACCAGATTCGGGTGCACTTCTCGGCGCTGCACCACCCGTGCTGCGGCGACCTGACCTACGGCGCCGACCCGAAACTGGCGAAAAAGCTGGGCTTGGAACGGCAATGGCTGCACGCCCGGTCGCTGGCCTTCGCCCACCCCGGCGATGGCCGGCAAATGGAGATCACCAGCCCGTACCCGGCCGACCTGCAACACGCGCTGGACGTCCTGCGCGCCTAGCCACGCCCACCGCCATTGACTCTGCGCTGACCACGGGGTCCACTCGGACTTCTGCCGGGTGGATGCAGAGTCAACGCGCCGGGAGGCGCGCCTCGAACAGCACCCTCGTGGTGTGCGCGACGAACGGTCCGTCGGCATGGATGCGGTCGTGCAGTTCGGCCAGCCGGTCGCGATAGCGCTCGACGGTGAAGCCGGGCACGATCCAGATCACCTTGCGCAGGAAATAGCTGACCGCGCCGACGTCGAAGAACTCCATGCGCAACCGCTCCATGCGCACGTCCACCACGTCCAGGCCGGCGGCTTTTGCCTGTGCGGTCTCAACGTCGGGGTGACGCTCGCCGCGTGCCGACCGCTGCGGGCCCAAGAAGTACTCGGCCAGTTCGATACCGGATGCCGGCCCAACGTGTTGGGCGAAGTAGCTGCCGCCCGGGCGCAGCACCCGCGCGATCTCGGTCCACCACAGCGCGTTGGGATGCCGGCTGGTGACCAGGTCGAACGCATCGTCGGTGAACGGCAGCGGCGGCTCGTCGCGGGTGGCGACCACCACCACCCCGCGCGGATGCAGCAGCGCGGTGGCGCGGGCCGCGTTCGGCGGCCAGGACTCGGTGGCGGCCATGGTGGGCGGGAACGGCTGCGCACCGGCCAGCACCTCGCCGCCGCCGGTCTGCAGGTCCACGGCGGCCGACACGCCGGCCAGCCGCTGGCGCAGCAGCCGCTGATAGCCCCACGACGGGCGCTGTTCGGTGGCCCGGCCATCCAGCCAGGAGAAGTCCCAGCCCTCGACCGGCGCCGCGGCGGCCTCGTCCAGCAGGTCGTCGAAGGTTCGAGCCATGGTTGCCATTGTCGATGAACCGCAACGCCGAGCGTGCACTGGCGGCGGAAATCCGCCGGAAATCTCGCCGTGGACGCACGTTCGGCGCCGCGCAGCACACCGGCCGCTGAGACACGGGCACCGACACGCCCGGACGGTGTCGGTCCACGGTCCTAGACTGGCGGTCCTATGGGATCTTCGTTCGTTCACCTGCATAACCACACCGAGTACTCGATGCTGGACGGCGCGGCGAAGATCACCCCGATGCTGGCCGAGGCGCAGCGGCTGGAGATGTCCGCGATCGGGATGACCGACCACGGAAACATGTTCGGGGCCAGCGAGTTCTACAACGCGGCCACCAAAGCCGGGATCACGCCGATCATCGGGGTGGAGGCCTATGTGGCGCCCGGTTCGCGTTTCGACACCCGACGCATCCAGTGGGGTGATCCCGGCCAGAAGAGCGACGACGTGTCCGGCTCCGGGGCCTACACCCACCTGACCATGGTCGCCGAGAACGCGACCGGGCTGCGTAACCTGTTCAAGCTGACCTCGCTGGCCTCCTTCGAGGGCCAGCTGGGCAAATGGGCGCGGATGGACGCCGAACTGGTCGCCGAACACGCCGAGGGCATCATCGCCACCACCGGCTGCCCGTCCGGGGAGGTGCAGACCCGGCTGCGGCTGGGCCACGACCGCGAGGCGCTGGAGTCGGCCGCCAAGTGGCGGGAGATCTTCGGGCCCGACAACTACTTCCTGGAGCTGATGGACCACGGGCTGTCCATCGAGCAGCGGGTGCGAGACGGCTTGCTGGAGATCGCGCGCAAGCTGGGCATTCCGCCGTTGGCCACCAACGACTGCCACTACGTCACCCGGGAGGCCGCCCACAGTCACGAGGCGCTGCTGTGCGTGCAGACCGGCAAGACGCTGTCGGACCCCAATCGGTTCAAGTTCGACGGCGACGGCTACTACCTGAAATCCGCCGCCGAGATGCGCGCCCTGTGGGACGACCAGGTCCCCGGCGCCTGCGACTCCACGTTGCTGATCGCCGAACGGGTGCAGCCCTACGCCGACGTGTGGGCACCGCGCGACCGGATGCCGGTATTCCCGGTTCCCGACGGCCACGACCAGGGGTCCTGGCTGCGCCACGAGGTGCGCGCGGGTCTGGAGCGCCGCTTTCCGGCGGGTGTGCCGACGGCCTACACCGAACGCGCCGACTACGAGATCGACGTCATTTGCGGCAAGGGGTTCCCGTCCTACTTCCTCATCGTGGCGGACCTGATCAACTACGCGCGGTCGATCAACATCCGGGTGGGCCCGGGCCGGGGTTCGGCGGCCGGTTCCCTGGTGGCCTATGCCCTGGGGATCACCAACATCGACCCGATCCCGCACGGGCTGCTGTTCGAGCGCTTCCTCAACCCGGAACGGCCGTCGGCGCCCGATATCGACATCGACTTCGACGACCGGCGGCGCGGTGAGATGGTCCGCTACGCCGCCGACAAGTGGGGCAGTGACCGGGTCGCCCAGGTGATCACCTTCGGCACCATTAAAACCAAGGCAGCGCTGAAGGATTCGGCGCGGGTGCACTACGGGCAGCCCGGGTTCGCGATCGCCGACCGGATCACCAAGGCGCTGCCACCGCCGATCATGGCCAAGGACATTCCGCTGTCGGGCATCACCGACCCGAATCACGAGCGGTACAAGGAAGCGGCCGAGGTCCGCGGCCTGATCGACACCGATCCCGACGTGCGCACCATCTACGAGACCGCGCGCGGCCTGGAGGGCCTGGTCCGCAACGCCGGCGTACACGCCTGCGCGGTGATCATGAGCTCCGAGCCGCTCATCGACGCCATCCCGCTGTGGAAACGGCCGCAAGACGGGGCGATCATCACCGGCTGGGACTACCCGTCGTGTGAAGAAATCGGCCTGCTGAAGATGGACTTCCTCGGGCTGCGCAACCTGACGATCATCGGCGACTGCCTGGAGAACATCAAAGCCAACCGGGGCATCGATCTGGATCTGGATTCGCTGCCGTTCGATGATCCGGCCACCTATGAGCTGCTGGGCCGCGGCGACACCCTGGGGGTGTTCCAGCTTGACGGTGGCCCCATGCGGGATCTGCTGCGCCGCATGCAACCCACCGAGTTCAACGACATCGTCGCGGTGCTGGCGCTGTATCGACCAGGCCCGATGGGCATGAACGCCCACAACGACTACGCGGACCGCAAGAACAACCGGCAGGCCATCAAACCCATCCATCCCGAGCTCGAAGAGCCGCTGCGCGAGATCCTGTCGGAAACCTACGGCCTGATCGTCTATCAAGAACAGATCATGTTCATCGCCCAGAAGGTCGCCTCGTACACGATGGGCAAGGCCGACGCGCTGCGCAAGGCGATGGGCAAGAAGAAGCTCGAAGTCTTGGAAGCCGAGTACAAGGGCTTCTACGAGGGGATGACGGCCAACGGATTCTCCGAGAAGGCCGTGAAAGCGTTGTGGGACACCATCCTTCCGTTCGCCGGTTACGCGTTCAACAAGTCGCACGCCGCGGGCTACGGGTTGGTGTCGTACTGGACGGCCTACCTGAAGGCCAATTACCCGGCCGAGTACATGGCCGGGCTGTTGACGTCGGTGGGGGACGACAAGGACAAGGCCGCGGTGTATCTGGCCGACTGCCGCCGACTGGGCATCACCGTGCTGCCGCCCGACGTCAACGAATCCGGCCTGAACTTCGCGTCGGTGGGCACCGACATCCGCTACGGGTTGGGCGCGGTGCGCAACGTCGGCGCCAACGTGGTCGGCTCGTTGATCGAGACCCGCACGCAGAAAGGCAAATTCACCGATTTCTCCGATTACCTGAACAAGGTCGACATCGCCGCCTGCAATAAGAAGGTCACCGAGTCGCTGATCAAAGCCGGAGCCTTCGACTCGCTGGGGCACCCCCGCAAGGGGCTGTTCCTGGTGCACACCGATGCGGTGGACTCGGTGCTGGGCACCAAGAAGGCCGAGGCGATGGGCCAGTTCGACCTGTTCGGCGGCGCCGACGGCGACGCTGCCGGCGCCGACGCGGTGTTCACCATCAAGGTGCCCGACGAGGAGTGGGAAGACAAACACAAACTCGCCCTGGAGCGGGAGATGCTGGGGCTGTACGTATCCGGGCATCCGCTCAACGGGATCGCGCACCTGCTGGCCACCCAGGTCGACACCGCCATCCCGGCGATCCTGGACGGCGACGTCGCCAACGACACCCAGGTACGGGTCGGGGGCATCCTGGCCTCGGTGAACCGGCGGGTCAACAAAAACGGAATGCCGTGGGCCTCAGCGCAGTTGGAGGACCTCACCGGTGGCATCGAGGTGATGTTCTTCCCGCACACCTACTCCGCCTACGGCGCCGAAATCGCCGACGACGCCGTGGTGTTGGTCAGCGCCAAGGTGGCGATCCGCGATGACCGGATCTCGTTGATCGCCAACGAACTGGTGGTGCCGGACTTCTCCGGCGCCCAGGCGGATCGGCCGCTGGCGGTCAGCCTGCCGACCCGGCAATGCACCCTGGACAAGGTGACCGCGCTCAAGCAGGTGCTGGCCCGGCATCCGGGTACCTCGCAGGTGCACCTGCGATTGATCAGCGGCGACCGGGTCACCGTGCTGGAGCTGGACTCCTCGCTGCGGGTCACGCCGTCCTCGGCGTTGATGGGTGACCTGAAGGCGCTGTTGGGGCCGGGCTGCCTGGGCGGCTAGCTCGGCTGGGTCAGCCGGCGGCCTGCTGACCGGCGGCGGGCAGCGATGCCGCCGCCGAGGTGGTGGTGGCCGCCGCGCCCGGCGGGGCGGGCGCCGCTGGCGCCTGCGCGGGATCCAGCACCTGATCGATGATGTAGATCCGCGCATCACTGGCCTGGATGCCGCCGCAGACGACCTTGGCGGTGTCGTTGACCACGATGTCGCCGCCCTTTCCGGTCACCTTGATCGGTGCGCCGTCCTGGGTGGGGCGCGTGCCGTGCACGTTGTCGGGCCCGAGCAGGCCGAGGAACACGTGGTAGTACCCGAACTTGGTCAACGCCTCCACGCTGGACGCCTTGAGCGCGTCGAATTGGCCGGGCTCCATGGCGGCGAACGCCGCGTTCGAGGGGGCGAACACCACGTACGGGCCGTTTTCGATCACCGGGACGATGTTGGCGTTGGGGTTGACGCCACCCGCGATCAGCGAGTTGAACGTCGAGATGTCGGGGATGCTGGCCAGCGCGGTGCCGACCGGGTGGTTGTTGAGGTCCTTCCAGTTCGGCACCGCCGACTTGAAGGCGTCACAGCCCGGCCCCTGCGGGTCGGGAATCTGCGCGGTCGGGGTGGGCTCCGGGTCCGCGGACGCGTTGATGGCGAGCGGCAGCGACGCCGCGACCGCGGCGACGGCGGCCGCCCCCAATGCCTTGCTGGCGCGAGTCTTCAATGTCGGCTCCTTCGTCAGGTTGCTTCGCATGTTAAGGGCAGCGATCACCCCACGGCAAAGGCGCACCGCGCCGCCGACACCGCTATCGGCGTGCTGACCTGCGCTTTTGCCGGTTCGCGAGGGGGTTGCGGGTCAGCGCGTTCGCGGGCCGGCGGGCGGTTCTAGCTCCACCCGGACAATGACGCTGTCGGGCCAGACCGTGCGGGTGCGGGCACGCCGCAGCTTGGCGCGGACGGACAGGTTTCGGTGCACGTTGGTCACGCCCGGGATCTTGATCAGCGGCACGATATTCCACTGCCAGCCGTACCGGTCGTGCAGGACCCGGTTGGCGCGCTGGGCCGCGGGTCCCGACAGCATGCTGGCCCGGCCCGGGTAGCTTTTCGCGCCCCGACGGACCCGGCCCTGGTAGTCGCAGGCGGTCACCTCCACCTCGGGTCGGCGCGCCAGGCGCCGCGTCTTGGGGCCCACCTTGGTGCGGAATAGCACCGCGTTCCCGTCCAGCGCGAACCAGATCGGGGTGTCCACGGGTGTGCCGTCGCCGCGGAAGGACCGCAGCAGGGCGTAGCGGGCGTCGGGCAGCGTTTCCAGTGGGCGCATTGCCCCAGGAAACAACTTAGAGTTGACTCTAAGTCAAGTCTTGATCGGGGAGCGTGTGATGCCTGCAGGCCTGACCATCGGCGAAGTCGCCTACCGGACCGGGGTCGCGGCGACCACGTTGCGCTACTACGAGCAGATCGGCCTGGTCCCGCCACCGGCCCGGGTGGGCGGCCAGCGCCGGTACGACGACGCGGTCCTGACCCGCCTCGAGGTGATCGGGCTGTGCAAGACCGCCGGGTTCGCGCTGGACGAGATCCAGCTGCTGTTCGCCGATGACGTGCCCGGCCGACCCGCCAGCCGGGCGCTCGCGCAGGCCAAACTCGCCGAGATCGACGCCCAGATGCGGTCACTGGCCCGGGCCAGGGCCGTCATCGAATGGGGGATGCGCTGCACCTGCCCCTCGATCGATAACTGCACCTGCGGCATTCACACGACCGTCCCCGGGCGTTCGTAGACCACACCGGCCTTCATCACGAAGTCGACCCGGCCGGTGACCTCAATATCGGCGAACGGGTCGCCGGGCATGGCGATCAGGTCGGCGAGCTTGCCCTCGGCGATCACGCCGACGTCGGGCAGCTGCAGCAAGTCGGCGGCCGTACTGGTGGCGGCCTGCAGGGCGCGCAGCGGGGTGATGCCGGTGGACACCATCATCGGGAACTCCCGCCAATTTTCCTGATGCGGGAACATGCCCGCGTCGGTGCCGAACGCGATCCGCACCGCGCTGGCGGCCAGCCGGTCGGCGGCGTCCAACAGCCCGGCGCGGTGTTTGTCCACCTTGCGCCGCACGTAGTCGGGCACCGCGGCCCACAGTGGATCGTCGTCGGCGCGCCGGGCGCCGGACAGGATCGCGTACTGCGTCGGCACCAGGAATACGTCGGCGTCCTCCATCAGGCGCAACGTCTCGGCCGAAGCGAGGTTGCCGTGCTCAATGCTGCGTACCCCGGCCCGCACCGCGCGTTGGATCCCTTCGTCGCCGTAGCTGTGCGGGGTGGCCGGGACACCCAGGTCGGCCGCCGTGGCGACCAGCGCGTCCATCTCCTCCTGGCTGTAGGTGGCCTGCCCGGGATCGTCGGAGGGTGAGGCGAAGCCCCCGGTTGCGGCGAATTTGATCCAGTCGGCGCCGGCGCGGATCTCCTGGCGCACCCGGGTGCGGATCTCGTCGCAGCCGTCGGCCGCCGCGAGTTCCAGCGGACGCGACGGGTCCTGATATTGGCCGGCCAGGAATCCGCTGAAGTCGCCGTGGCCACCGCGCGCGGAAATCATGTGTGGCGCAACCAGTATCCGCGGACCCTCGATGAGGCCGGCCGCCACCGCGTCGCGCAGATCGACCGTCGGATAGTCGAGGTCCCCGCAGCCCAGGTCGCGGATCGTGGTGAACCCGTTGCGCAGCAGGGCCCGCAGCACCGGCAGCGCCTTCAAGGCCTTGGCGGTACTGGAGTCGACCGCCAGCGCCGCGCTGACCGGTGGGATCACCGCGATGTGGGTGTGGCAGTCGATGAATCCCGGTGTCAGCGTGTGCCCGGACAGGTCGATGCTCGCGGCGCCCGCGGGTGTCTCGATGCTGTCACCGATCCGCTGGATCCGGCCGTCGGCGACCAGCACCTGCCGGGGTCGGGCCCGGTCCGCGAGCCCGTCCCAGACGTCGGCGCCCGTGATCAGAGTCGTTGCCATCGTCGTCGCCTTTCCGACCTCGAGATCCACGCTAGCGCGGAAAACGTCGAGTACCGATCACGTTGGCGTCGATCTCGGCGTGCGAGCCGGTGTCCGTTAGAACGCGTAGCGCAGGATCCGCGCCTTGCGGGCCGACGCCGTGAACCGACCGGACACCTTGGTGCCCACCCGCACCCAGCCCGGGAACAGCTCCACCTCGGGCGCATGCGCCAGGCTGGCCTCCTCGACCAGCGACAGCCGCGGATTCCAGGTCCGCGGATGGTGAGCATCCTTGAACCCGGGATAACCCCACTGGCTGCCGACCGCGCTGAACATCTTCTGCGGGGCCAGCTTGATCGCCACCCGGCTACCCCAGCCGATCCGCCCGTAATCGTTGAACGCCAGCTCACCGGACGCGAAATGGTCGGTGATATGGCGGAACAACCCGGCGATGACCGATTCGGGCAAGAACGCGAACAGCCCGTCGGCGACCACCATGGTGGGCCGGTCGGCCGGGATGGCGTCCGTCCAGTCATTGGCGGCCACCGACGCCGCCACCGAGTGCGCCCGCGCGGTGGCGGGCACCACCTGGTCGCGCAGCGCGATCACGCGCGGTAGGTCGACGCTGTACCAGTCGACGGTGGCCGGTGGGTTGACCCGCTGCATGCCGGTGTCCAGGCCCGCACCCAGGTCCACCACGACGGCGTCGGGATGGTGGCCGGTGAACGCGCGCACCCGGTCGTCGAGCATCTTGGCGCGCAACGCGGACTGGCACACCACGCTGGACACCACGCCCAGTCCGGCGAAGTCGTAGTCGATCTGGGCCACGATCTGGTCGGCCAGCGGGTCACCGAGTATCGGTCGCGGCCAGCGGCTGTCCAGGGCGCGGGCGTACTCGGTGAGAAACGCGGTTTGTTCGACCGGGGTGAAGTCGGTGACGGCGATCGGCATGTCGGCGAAGGTAGTCGACGCGGTGCATCACCGAGGCGGACTGAACAGACCACCGCAAACGTTCACCGCGGCGGTGGTGGCGCGGCTACCGTCGCAGGCATGGAGTTGCAGAAGGCGACCACCGTCGAGGTGGTGGCCGACGGTGCGCGCGGCGCGATCACGCTGAACCGGCCGGACAAGCTCAACCCGCTGAGCACACAGACGCTCCAAGAGCTGGTCGGCGCGGTCCGCTGGTTCGACGCCCGACCCGAGGTGAAGGTCGTGGTCGTCGCCGGCAACGGTCGGGCGTTTTCGGCCGGCGCGGACCTAGCCGCCTTCGTTGGCCCCGCCGCCGACGCCGCAGCCCTGCGGGAGGCGGCCGATGCGGGCCGACGCATGGCCGACGCCGTCGAGGCCATGCGAGCGGTGACGATTGCGCGACTGCACGGCCACTGCGTCGGCGGCGGGCTGGTGCTGGCCGCCGCCTGCGATCTGCGGGTGGCCGCCGACACCACCCGGTTCGCGATCCCCGAGGTCGATCTCGGCATTCCGCTGGCCTGGGGCGGCATCCCGCGGTTGGTGCGCGAGATCGGGCCGGCGCTGACCAAGGAGCTGGTGATGACCTGCCGTCCGTTCGGGGCCGACGAAGCCAAGGCGGCCGGGTTCCTCAACCGGGTGGTTTCCGCCACCGACCTCGATGACGCGGTGGAACGGCTTGTTGCGCAGCTGATCACCAAATCCGCGCTGACGTTGTCGGTGACCAAACGCCACACCAACGCGGTGACCGACGGTATGGTCGCGCCGGCGCGCAGCTGGAGCGACGCCGACGGTCTCGTCACGGCCGTGCACGACCCCGAGTCACGGGACGCCGCTACGGCGTATCTGCAGCGCGTCCGCCGCCGCTGAGCCATCGCGAGAGGAGAACCGAGATGACCCCATCCGACCCGCCGGCCACGCTGTGCGAGGCGTTTCAGCGCACCGCCGCGATCGACCCGGACGCGGTGGCATTGCGGACGGTGGGTGACACCCAGACGTTGACCTGGCGGCAGTATGCGGCGCAGGTGCGTCAGGTCGCGGCCGGGCTGGCGGGCTTGGGGGTCAGCCGCGGTGACACGGTGTCGCTGATGATGGCCAACCGGGTCGAGTTCTATCCGCTGGAGGTGGGGGCGCAACACGTCGGGGCCGCCTCGTTCTCGGTGTACAACACCCTGCCCGCCGAGCAGCTCAACTACTTGTTCACCAACGCCGGCACCCGGGTGGTGATCTGCGAGGAGCAGTACGTCGACCGGATCCGCGCCAGCGGCGCCGCCATCGAGCACATCGTGTGCATCGACGGCGCCCCGGACGGTGCGCTGTCGGTGGACGATCTGATCGCCGCGGGCGCACCCGATTTCGATTTCGACGCCACCTGGCGCGCGGTGCAACCCGACGACATCATCACACTGATCTACACGTCGGGCACCACCGGCAACCCCAAGGGCGTCGAGATGACGCACACCAACCTGCTTTTCGAAGCCAATGCGCTGAACGCGGTGCTGGGCGTCCAGTTCGGGGACCGCATCACCTCCTACCTGCCGTCGGCGCACATCGCCGACCGGGCGATGGCGTTGTACAACCAGGAGGTCTTCGGGGTTCAAGTCACCGTGGTTCCCGACGTGCGCGCGATCGCGGCGGCGCTGCCCGACGTGCGGCCCACCATCTGGGGTGCGGTGCCGCGGGTCTGGGAGAAGCTCAAGGCCGCAATCGAATTCGCGGCCGAAAACGAGCCCGACGAGGACCGCCGGCTGGCGTTGCAGTGGGCGCTGGCGATCGGCGCGAAACGGTCCGCAGCGCTGATCGCCGATCAACCGGTACCCGAGGACGTCGCCGCGGAATGGGTCACCGCCGACGAGCTGGTGTTGTCGAAGCTGCGGACCAAGCTGGGGCTGGACGAGCTGCGCTGGGCGGTGTCGGGGGCCGCGCCGATCCCCAAGGAAACGCTCGGCTTTTTCGCCGGGATCGGCGTCCCGATCTGCGAGGTGTGGGGGATGTCGGAGCTAAGCTGCGTGGCCTCCACCACCCACCCCCGGGAGGCACGCCTGGGCACGGTCGGCAAACTGCTGCCGGGGCTGGAGTCCCGGATCGCCGACGACGGCGAATTCCTGGTGCGCGGGCCGCTGGTGATGCGGGGGTACCGCAAGGATCCGGGCAAGACCGCCGAGGCGATCGACGCGGACGGGTGGCTGCACACCGGCGACATCCTGGAGCAAGACGGCGACGGCTACCTGCGGGTGGTCGACCGCAAGAAGGAGCTGATCATCAACGCCGCCGGTAAAAACATGTCGCCGGCCAATATCGAAAACGCCATCCTGGCGTCCTGCCCGCTGATCGGTGCGATGGTCACCATCGGCGACTCCCGCCCGTACAACACCGCGCTGATGGTGTTCGACGCGGACTCGGTCGGCCCCTACGCCGCCCGGCACGGCCTGTCCGACGCCTCACCGGCGGCGCTGGCCGCCGATCCCGCGGTGATCGCGCAGATCGCCGCCGGGGTGGCCGACGGCAACACCAAGCTGTCGCGGGTAGAGCAGGTCAAACGCTTCCGGGTGCTGCCGACCCTGTGGGAGCCGGGCGGCGACGAGGTGACCCTGACGATGAAACTCAAGCGACGACCGATTTCCGCGAAGTACGCCGCCGAGATCGAGGAACTCTACGCGGCCGAACCCGGTCCGCAGGTGCACGAGCCCAAGACCGCGGAGCCGACAGCGTCGGTGTAAGGGGAAAAACCACGACACCAACGGTTTTCACCTTCGGTCACGGCACCGCCGACGCCGCGCAGATCGCGTCGCCGCTGCGCGGGGCGGGTGTGGAGCAGCTGGTGGACGTGCGCACCGCCCCGGGCAGCCGGCGCAATCCGGACTCCGCCCGCGAAGCCATGGCGCGCTGGCTGCCCGAATCCGGGATCGGCTACCGGTGGGAACCCCGGTTGGGTGGCTGGCGCCGCGTGCAGGCCGACAGCCCCGACGTCGGGTTGCGCAACGATTCGTTTCGGGCTTACGCCGGGTACATGCGCAGCCCCGAGTTTCGGGCCGGCATCGATGACGTGCTGCAGGCCGCGGCCGAGCGGCAGATTGCGGTGATGTGCGCCGAGACGGTGTGGTGGCGCTGCCACCGCAAGCTGATCGCCGACTACCTCACCCTGGTCCGCGACGTCGAGGTGCGCCACCTCATGCACGACGGCAAACTGCGGCCGCACCGGCCGACGGCCGAAGCGCGCGTCGACGGTGATGTGTTGGTGTACGACGGGTTACCGTCGGCCACCTGATGACGGGACGGCGGGTGCTACTGTTCGGGCGCCCGCCCGGGGCTTGCTGGATCACCCTTCACCGCTCAAGGAGACACCCGATGCCGCTGCGTGCCCCCATCGCCGTCGGCCTGGCTGTGATCGCTGCGCTGACCCTCGCCGGGTGCTCCGGTAAGGCGGCGTCGTCCGCGATCCGCCACCTACACCCGGGCGCAGCGTCGGAGTCCGAGACCATGGATGCCGGCTACATCGGCGCCGGGTTCACGGCGATCGACACCAAGGTCGGTGCGCCCCACTATGGCGTGATCCAGGTGTCCATCAACCCGTCGTCGATCACCATGCAGGTGGTGGACCCCAACCAGCCGTCGAACGTCGATGAGTACGCGTACCGCCGCGGCACGGCAACCGTCGACAACCCGGTTCCGGTGGATCTGACCGGTAGCGAGCCGGGTGCGCTCGAACAGAACACCTTCCAGCGCACCGACCTGGATCCGGAGGTCATTGCCAAGGTCATCCAGTCCGCGCCGGAACAGTCGGGCATCGACCAGGCGGCGGCCTCCGGGGTGACCATCACCTACCCGCTGGTGGCGCGGCAGGACGACCAGCCCTACATTCAGGTCGACGTGAAGGGGCCGCGCGGCCACGCCAACCCTCGCTACAGCTTGCAGGGCGCCAAACTCGACCAGCAGTAAAGTGCGGGTATGCCACTTTCCGGAGAATATGCACCCAGCCCGTTGGATTGGTCCCGCGAACAAGCCGAGAAGTACATGGACTCCGGCGGTACCGATGGCACCGACATGCAGGGCAAGCCGGTCATCTTGCTGACCACGGTCGGGGCCAAGACCGGCAAACTGCGCAAGACCCCGCTGATGCGGGTCGAGCACGACGGCCAGTACGCGATCGTCGCGTCGCTGGGCGGCGCCCCGAAGAACCCGGTCTGGTACTACAACGTCAAGAAGAACCCGCGGGTGGAGTTACAGGACGGCACGGCCACCGGCGACTACGAGGCCCGCGAAGTCTTCGGGGACGAGAAGGCGGTGTGGTGGGAGCGCGCCGTCGCCGCCTACCCGGACTACGCCGATTACCAGACCAAGACCGATCGCCAAATTCCGGTGTTCGTCCTGACCCCTGTGCACTGAACTGCCAGGTGGATGGCACCATAAACCGGTGTCCGCCGAACCCCGTGAGACCCCGAACAGTGCGCCGCTGTCCGCGGCCGACATTGACGCGGCGGCCCAGCGGATCGCCGGGGTGGTCACGCCCACCCCGCTGCAGCTAAGCGATCGGCTCTCGGCGGCCACCGGCGCCACGGTCTATCTCAAACGGGAAGATCTGCAGTCGGTGCGGTCCTACAAGCTGCGCGGCGCCTACAACCTGCTGGTGCAGCTGTCCGAAGACGAGGTCGCTGCCGGCGTGGTGTGTTCTTCGGCGGGCAACCATGCGCAGGGCTTCGCCTACGCGTGCCGGTCGTTGGGCATCCACGGCCGGGTGTATGTGCCGGCTAAAACGCCCAAGCAGAAGCGGGACCGGATCCGCTACCACGGCGGGGAGTTCATCGAGCTGATCGTCGGCGGTGCCACCTACGACCTGGCGGCCGCGGCGGCCCTGGACGACGTCGCGCGCACCGGGGCCACCCTGGTGCCGCCCTACGATGACCTGCGCACCATGGCCGGGCAGGGCACCGTCGCCGTCGAACTGCTCGCCCAGCTCGACGAGGAACCCGACCTGGTGGTGGTCCCGGTCGGCGGTGGCGGGTGCATCGCCGGGATCACCACGTATCTGGCCGAGCGCACCGAGAACACCGCGGTGTTGGGCATCGAACCGGCCGGTGCCGCGGCGATGATGGCCGCCCTGGCCGCGGGCGAGCCGGTGACGCTGGACCACGTCGACCAGTTTGTCGATGGCGCGGCGGTGGCGCGGGCCGGCGCGCTGACCTATGCGGCGCTGGCCGCGGCCGGGGACATGGTGTCGGTGACCACCGTCGACGAGGGCGCGGTGTGCACCGCGATGCTCGACCTGTACCAGAACGAGGGCATCATCGCCGAGCCGGCCGGGGCGCTGTCGGTGGCCGGGCTGCTGGAATCCGACGTCGAGCCCGGATCCACCGTGGTCTGTTTGATCTCCGGCGGCAACAATGACGTCTCCCGCTACGGGGAGGTGCTGGAACGTTCGCTGGTGCACCTGGGGCTCAAGCACTACTTCCTGGTCGACTTCCCGCAGGAACCCGGCGCGCTGCGGCGGTTCCTCGACGAGGTGCTCGGCCCCAACGACGACATCACGCTGTTTGAGTACGTCAAGCGCAACAACCGGGAGACCGGGGAGGCGCTGGTCGGCGTGCAATTGGGGTCGGCCGCCGACCTCGACGGGCTGCTGGCCCGGATGGACGCGTCCGGGGTGCACGTCGAACGCCTGGAGCCGGGCTCCCCGGCTTACCGCTATCTGCTGTAACGGCTTGACGTCGCAGGCTTGTTGATGCGATGAAGGGGCGGGGCCTCCGCTCCCGTGACGTTCCCGGCGGATGCTGGGGGTGTCAGTAAACCAATCACG
>NZ_JBGGKS010000024.1:0-89604 GCF_041287095.1 Mycobacterium sp. pUA109
CGAATTCGCCCTACAGTGGACCACGACCCACCAACCCCAAGCCGCATAACGACTGGACCACCAAACGGGTCCCCCTCAGTGAAACCACTGCCGGGCTCATAGTGGCGCGGACGATACCGGCAACGGGTGAAAAGTGTAGGCATTGGCGCCGGAACGCAGCTCACCGATTCCCCGACACCTTCGATCGCTGAGTTGATGCCGACCTCGCCGCCCTGGGCGACCGGCACCTGGCTGGATCGTCGGCGATGGGGTGGGAATACCTGCTGGTCACCGCGCGTAAACGCTGACCGTCACCGGCCGGGCTTGCCAGACTATACCCCCAGGGGTATGGTCTGGGTATGACGCATCACGACGTACTGACCGACCTGAACCCGCAACACCGCGCGCTGCGCACGATGATCCCCGACGTCTACCGCGGCTTCGGCGAGATGACCAAAGCCGCCATGGCGCCCGGCGCCCTGGACACCAACATCAAAGAACTCGTCGCCTTGGCCATCGGCGTCGTGCACGGCTGCGACGGCTGCATCGCCTCACACGCCAAAGCCGCCGCGCGCGCCGGCGCCACCAAAGAGCAGGCCGCCGAAGCGGTCGGGGTCGCCATCATGATGATGGGCGGGCCGGCCACCATCTACGGTGCCCGCGCCTACGACGCGTTCTGCGAATTCGCCGACGCCAGCGCGGCGGTCTAGCCGTGGTCGGGGATCAGGACAGCATCGCTGCCGTCCTCAACCGGCTGCGGCGCGCGCAGGGGCAGCTGGCCGGGGTCATCGCCATGATCGAACAAGGCCGGGACTGCAAGGATGTCGTCACGCAGCTGGCGGCGGTGTCGCGGGCGCTGGACCGTGCCGGGTTCAAGATCGTCGCGACCGGGCTGCGGGAATGCCTCAGCGGCGTCGCCGCCGACGGCAGCGCCCCGATGACCGAGGCCGAGCTGGAAAAGCTGTTCCTCGCCCTGGCCTAAGAACACGAGAGATAAGGAGTCGCTCATGGGTGTGGCGTTGTCGACCACCGTGCAGACCTCATTCGACGAGGCGGTGTCGCGAACCCGGGAAGCGCTGGCCCGACAGGGATTCGGCGTGCTGACCGAAATCGACCTGAAGGCAACCCTGAAAGCCAAACTGGGTGAGCAGATCGAGGATTATCTGATCTTGGGGGCGTGCAATCCCGGTCTCGCGCATCGGGCGGTCACCAGTTACCGTCCGATCGGGGTCCTGCTGCCGTGCAATGTGGTGGTGCGCGCCGACCCGGAGGCGCCGGACACCGTCATCGTCGACGCGATGGACCCGCGGCTGATGGCGCAGGTGACCGACGAGCCGGCGTTGACCGAGATCGCCGACCAGGTGGGTGCACTGCTGCACAACGCCCTGCGCGAGATCGCCGGCACCTAATCGGGTTGCGCGGACTCCGAGTCGGCCGCTAGGGTCGGCGATCGTGCGTCATCTTCTCGTAGTAGCCAGCACCCGCAGCGGGGTCTGATCCAGACCGACCCCCCGCTGTGGGTCGGACGCTACTACCCGTCGGTCACTTCACCCGAGCAGAGAAGACCGGCACATGAGCACCTCCACCGCTACCGTTATCGCCGACCGGTTCGGCGCCCCGCTGCCGCGTGGCCTCCGTGAACAGGTCGGCACACTGACCTGGGAGCGGTTCATCGTGACCTACGGACCGACCTCGGGTCCGGTGCGGCTAGGGCGGTGGGCCCACACCGGGCCGGGCAGCTATCAGGCTACCCTCGCCGTCGGTGACCACATCGACACCGCGACGGTCACCGCATGCGGCCCGCTGGCCGCGCTGACCGCGATGCTGCACGGGCGCGGCATCGCACTGGAGATGCTGCGCTTTCACCAGCTGACATCCGGCGACCACACCGCCACGTTCATCGAAGGCACCGACGGTCGCCGGGCGCGTTGGGCGATGGGCTGGTCGACCGATGCCACCGAATCGGCGTTGTCGGCGGTGATCGCCTGCGCCAACCGGCTGCAAGCGGGCTGATCCGACCCTGCGAGCGTGCGCAAAAACGGTGCGCGCCTCGGCGTGTCGGCCGGGGACACACACACTCGCGGGGGAAAGGGCTCGCGGGGGAAAGGGCTCGCGGGGGAAAGGGGGTGTGCGCGGGGAAGGGGGGTTACAGGGGGCGCAGCACCAAGGGCATGCCGTCCATCGGGATCGGCATGCCGCCGTAATCCCAGTGCGGCTGATAGCCCGGGTGGGCCAGCTCCAGCCGGTAGGAGCGCAGCATCCGGTGGATGACGGTTTTGACCTCCAGGCGGCCGAACACCATCCCGATGCACTTGTGCGCCCCGCCGCCGAACGGCGCCCAGGCGTAGCGGTGCTTCTTGTGCTCGGCGCGCGGCTCCAAGAACCGCTCCGGATCGAACTGGCGCGGGTTGGTGTACAGCTCGGGCAGCCAGTGGTTCATCCCCGGCCAGGTCACCACGTTGGTGCCGGCCGGCAGGTAGTGGCCCAGCAGGTCGGTGTCACGCACCGTCTGACGCATGTTGAACGGCAGCGGGGTCACCAGCCGCAGCGACTCGTCCATCACCAGATCCAGCGTCTCGAGCTTCTCCAGCGCCTCGATGTCCAGCGGGCCGTCACCCAGGCGCGCCGACTCGTCGCGGGCCCGCTCCTGCCACTCCGGGTGGGCGGCCAGGTGGTAGGCCATCGTGGTCACCGTCGAGGTGGTGGTGTCGTGTGCGGCCATCATCAAAAAGATCATGTGGTTGACGATGTCGGCGTCGGAGAAGCTGTTGCCGTCCTCATCTTCGGTGTGGCACAGCACGGTCAGCATGTCGGTGCCCTCGGCGCGGCGGCGCTCCTTGACCCGCTCGGCGAAGTAGTCCTCGAGTACCTTGCGGCCCTGCAGGCCCTGCCACCACTTGAACGGCGGCACCGAGGTCCGGATGATCGCGCCGCCGGCCCGGGTGGTCTGGCAGAACGCCTTATTCACCTTGGTCACCAGCGCGTGGTCGCTGCCCGGTTCGTGGCCCATGAACACCACCGAGGCGACGTCGAGGGTGAGCTCCTTCATCGCCGGGTACACCAGGAAGCGCGCGTCGTTGGTGGGCCAATCGGACACGATCGAGCTGGCGACCCGGTCGATGTGCTCGACGTAGCTGGCCAGCCGGGGCCGGGTGAACGCCTCCTGCATGATCCGCCGGTGCCCCATGTGCTCGTCGAAGTCGAGCATCATCAGGCCCCGGTTGAAGAACGGGCCGATGACCGGTTCCCAGCCCTTCTGCGAGTAGTCCTTCTTGCGGTTGGAAAAGATCGTCTGGGTGGCGTCGGGTCCCAGCGCCACGATCGACGGCAGGATCGGCGAATCAGCGAAGGTGACCGGGCCGCGGGTGTTGTACAGGAACAACGGGAAATCCGGACCCTGCCGGAACATCTCGACGATGTGCCCCAGAATCGGCAGGCCCGAATCGCCGACGATGGGCTTGAGGTCACTGCCCGGCGGCGGGTCGGCCAGCTTCTTTTGCGGCCAGTCCACTGCCAGCAGCCGCTTCTCCAGCAAACCCATGCCGGGGATGGTGTTCACCGTGGGAGTGAACCGGCGTTTGGCCTGATCGAGCAGGTATCGAGGGGTGCTGATCGTCGCCATCGAGGCTCCTTACCGGTTCTGGCAGCCGTCACTGGATCCCATCCTGACGGCGAGACTTGACGGCTGTCAAGTTTGCTTTTGGCGCCGGCGTGGCGCCGTCGGGTGGCCGGGGGTTGACCACGGATCAGGCGGTGCGGAGACCTACAGCGGACGCAGCACGATCGGCATGCCATCCACCGGAACGGGCATGCCCGCGTAGTCCCACTTCCCCCGGTATCCCGGATGCGGCAGCTCGATCCGGTACCGGCGCAACAACCGGTGCAGGATGGTCTTGACCTCCAGCCGGCCGAACGCCTGCCCGATGCACTTGTGCGCCCCGCCGCCGAACGGCGTATACGCGTAGCGGTGCTTCTTGTGTTCGTTGCGCGGCTCGGTGAACCGGTCGGGGTCGAACTTCAGCGGGTCCGTCCAGATCTCGGGTAGCCGATGGTTCATCCCGGGATAGGCGACGACGTTGGTGCCCGCGGGCAGGTAATAGCCCAGTAGGTCGGTGTCGCGCACGGTCTGACGCATTGCCCACTGCACCGGTGTCACGATCCGGATGGATTCGTCCATCACCAGATCCAGCGATTCCAGCTTCTCCAGCGATTCGATGTCCAGCGGGGCGTCGCCGAGCCGATCCGACTCGTCGCGGCAGCGGTCCTGCCACTCGGGGTCGGCGGCCAGGTGGTAGGCCATCGTCGTCGCCGTGGAGGTCGACGTGTCGTGGGCGGCCATCATCAAAAAGATCATGTGGTTGACGATGTCCTCGTCGCAGAAGCCGTTGCCGTCCTCGTCCTCGGCCTGACATAGCACCGTCAGCAGGTCGCTGCCGTCCTGGCCGCGACGCTCCTTGACGCGCTCACGGAAGTAGTTCTCCAGCAGTTCACGCGCCTTGAGCCCGCGCCACCAGGTGAACGGCGGCACCCTGGTGCGGATGATGGCATTGCCCGCGCGGGTGGTCACGGTGAACGCCTTGTTGACCTTGGTGACCAACTCGTGGTCGGTGCCCGGCTCGTGGCCCATGAACACCATGGAGGCGATGTCGAGCGTGAGTTCCTTCATTGCTGGATACAGCAGGAAACGCGCGTCGTTGACCACCCAGTCGTTCGCGACCACCTGCGAAACGACCCTGTCCATCTGTTCGACGTAGCCGACCAGCCGGGGGCGTACGAACGCCTCCTGCATGATCCGGCGGTGAAACAGGTGTTCGTCGAAATCCAGCAACATCAGGCCACGGTGAAAGAACGGCCCGATCACCGGGACCCAGCCCTGCTGCGAGAAGTCCTTGTTGCGGTTGGAGTAGATGATCTGTGCGGCATCGGGGCCCAGCGCTGCCACCGCCGGTAGCACCGGCGAGTCGCCGAAGATCACCGGACCCTTGGTTTGGTACAGCAACAGCAGGTAGTCCGGGCCGCCCCGCAGCATCTCGATGATGTGGCCGAGGATCGGCAGGCCCGCATCGCCGAGGACCGGCTTGAGGCCACTACCCGGCGGCGGATCGGCGAGCTTGCGCGGCGGGAACTCGGTGTTCAGCAGCCTACGTTCGACGGCAGCCATGCCGGGAAAATTGTTGAATGACGGAGTCAGTCGGCGCTTGGCCTGGTCGAGCAGGTAGTGCGGGGTGCTGATGGTCGCCATCGCTGCTCCTCACCGAATGTGGCAGCCGTCACTGAAACCCATCCTCGGGACACGCTTGACGGCTGTCAAGTTTCGTTTTCTGCTGGTGTGGTGCAAGGTCGAGGGGTGAACATCCAGCAGGCCGCCCGGCGGACCGGCGATCAGGCATCGGCTGCAGCGGCCCCGACCCGGCGCGGCGACCGGCAGCGGCAGGCGATCCTGCAGGCGGTCCGTGAACTGCTGCAGGAACAGCCGTTCGCCGAGCTGTCGGTGAGCACCATTAGCGACCGGGCCGGGGTGGCCCGGTCCGGGTTCTACTTCTACTTCGACTCCAAGTACGCGGTGCTAGCTCAGATCCTCGGCGAGGCTACCCACGAGCTCGAAGAGCTCACCCACTACTTCGCGCCGCGGGGCGAAGACGAGTCGCCGGCGGCGTTCGCCAAGCGGATGGTGGGCAGCGCGGCCGCTGTCTACGCCCATAACGACCCGGTGATGTCGGCGTGCAATGTCGCCCGCAATACCGACGCCGAGATCCGCAAGATCCTCGATGCCCAGATCGACACCGTGATCGACCAGATCGTCGCCATCGTGCAAGAGGAGATCAAGTCCGGCACCGCCCACCCGATCAGCGACGACATCCCGGCCCTGGTACGCACCCTGGGGGTGACCACCGCGCTGATGCTCTCCGGCGATAGCACCTTCTTGGGACCCGACGGCGACGTGGAGCGCGGCGTGCGGGTGCTCGAGGCGCTGTGGCTGCACGGGTTGTGGGGCGGCGCCGGCGCCGACACACTTGACGGTTAGCCGCCCCGCTTTCCGGTACCGCCGGTATCGTCTCCCTCCGTGGCTGCACCGGCGACGATGCAGAGCGGAGCGATGAGGAGGAGCGGTGCCGATGACTCGGCTTGCGCAGCACTACTCGGGTAAGCGGTGTTTTATCACCGGAGCGGCCAGCGGCATCGGGCGCGCCACCGCGTTGCGGCTGGCTGCGTTGGGCGCCGAGCTGTACCTGACCGACCGCAACGCCGAGGGGTTGGCCGACACCGTCGCCGACGCCCAGGCGCTGGGCGCGCAGGTGCCCGAGCACCGGGTGCTCAACATCGCCGACTACGACGAGGTCGCCGCGTTCGCCGCCGATATCCACGGCCGGCACCCGGCCATGGACATCGTGATGAACATCGCCGGCGTGTCGGCGTGGGGCACCGTCGACCGGCTGTCCCACGAACAGTGGAGCAAGATGGTCGCGATCAACCTGATGGGCCCAATCCACGTCATCGAGGAGTTCCTGCCCCCGATGGTGGCCGCCGGGCGGGGCGGGCAGCTGGTCAACGTGTCCTCGGCCGCCGGCCTGGTCGCGCTGCCCTGGCACGCCGCCTACAGCGCCAGCAAATACGGGCTGCGCGGGGTGTCGGAGGTGCTGCGCTTCGATTTGGCCCGGCACCGCATCGGGGTATCGGTGGTGGTGCCCGGCGCGGTGAAGACCCCGCTGGTCAACACCGTCGAAATCGCCGGCGTGGATCGCGAGGATCCCAACGTGGACCGCTGGGTGGCCCGGTTCGCCGGTCACGCGGTGTCCCCGGAGAAGGCGGCCGACAAGATCCTGGCCGGGGTGGCCAAAAACCGCTACCTGATCTACACCTCGGCCGACATCCGGGCGCTGTACGCGTTCAAGCGGCTGGCCTGGTGGCCCTACAGCGTCGCGATGCGGCAAGTCAACGTGGTGTTTAGCCGGGCGCTGCGCCCCGGTGCACCCACCCGTTAGCGCGTGCCCCAGTCCCACGCCGGGGTGTTAAGCAGGCCCAGCCCGGCGACCCGGGTCTCGCCGAAATCCTTGTAGAGCTCAACTTCCGCCGCGTCGGCGTCGAGGAACTCCAGCAACGATCGGGCGTGGGTGACCACCACCACCTGGGTCTGGGTGGCGGCGGCGCGGATCAGCCCGGCCAGCGGCGCGACCAGATCCGGGTGCAGCGAGGTCTCTGGCTCGTTGAGCACCATCAGCGACGGCGGCTGCGGGCTGAGGAGCGCGGCCGCCCACAGCAGGAATCGCAGGGTGCCGTCGGAGAGTTCGGCCGCCCGCAACGCCCGCAGCATGCCGCGCTGGTGCAGCTGCAGGTCGAACAGCCCGTCGGTGACCGCGACCGACACCGTGGCGCCGTCGAACGCGGCGGCGACCGCGCGCGCCAGCTCGTCGCCGCCGGATTCGATGATGGTTTGCACCGCGGCGGCCAGATCGGCGCCGTCGTCGCAGAGCACCGGCGTGCGGGTGCCGACCTGCGGGCGCCGTGCCGGGGCGCCGCCGTCGACCCGGAAACCGTCGTAGAACCGCCAGCCGCGCAACCGGTCCCGCACCGCCGACAGTTCCGGATGCGCGGCGGGGTGGGCGAATTCGGCCAGCACGCTGCGGTAGGTCGGCAACGCGCGGGACAGCTGCTCGAAACCGGGGTCGCCGCTGGCTTCGGCGACCCCGCGGGTGCGGCGCACCAGCGTGGCGCCGCGGCGCAGCACCGGGCCGGCGAACACCGCCTCCCGTTTGATCTCCGGATCGTGTACGAACGCCGACTCGGCGCCGGGATTCTGCGGCAGGCCCAGGTCCACCAGATAGCCGAAATCGTCGGCGGCGAACCCCAATTCCAGCGACACCGGCCGGGTGCGGCGGGTGCCCTGGCTGGTTCCGGTGCGCCGGGCGCCGCCGAGTTGCTCGGGCCCGGCCCACAACACCGACTCGAGTCCGCCCTCCCGGGCCAGCGAGCCGATCACCTGGCCGGCGCCGCAGTCGGCCAGCAGCCGCAACGCCCGGTACAGCGAGGATTTGCCGGTGCCGTTGGCGCCGGTGACGACGGTGAGCCGCCCCAGCGGCAGCACCACCTCCCGCAGCGAGCGGTAGCCGCGCACCGCCACCGTCGACAACATGCCCGCAGGCTATCGGGCCTTGGTGACAGCCGCAGTAGCGGATCCGGTTTAGGTGCGCCGCCAGTCGCGACAGCGGCGCAGGGAGAGGGGAAAGGCCGCTCAGCGTAGCTCGTAGCGAATCGGCAGGTGCTTGAGCCCACCGACGAATGTGGTTGCGATGAGTTCCGGTTCTCCGTTCAGCTCAACGGATTTCAGCCTCGGTAGCAGTTCGGCAAAGAAGCTGCCCACCTCCAAGCGGGCCAGCGCGGCGCCCAGACAGAAATGTACGCCGTAGCCGAATGCCAGGTGCTTATTGGGATCCCGTCCGATGTCGAAGCGGAATGGGTCAGCAAACACCTCCTCGTCGCGGTTGGCCGAGGCGTAGGACAAATACACCGCTTCGCCTTTGGCAATGGGCACACCGCGGACGGCGGTGTCCGCGGTGGCGGTGCGCATGAATTCTTTGACCGGGGTAACCCAGCGGATCATCTCCTCCACAGCGGTGGGCATCAGGCCGGGGTTATCGGCCAGCCGCTGCGGCTGGTCGGGGTTGTCGATCAGCGCCCACAGTCCACCGGAAATGGTGGCGCTGGTGGTGTCGTGACCGGCGGTGGCGATGAGCACGTAATAGGAGGCGGTGTCGATATCCGACAGCGGTTCCCCGTCGACGCGGGCATTGGCGATCGCCGACGCCAGGTCCTCGCCGGGCTGTGCACGCCGGGACGCGGTCAGGGTGTTGAAGTAGCCGAAGAAGTCAAGCAATACCTGCAGCAGCTCTTCGGGGGTGGTGCCGCGCCGAAACTCACCGTCGTCGCCGCCGAACAACCCTTGCGGCACCGTCGATGATCGGTGTGCTCATTTCTCTCCTCTGCTGACGGGCTGGGTTGTTGACGCGGCGACCGCGTCGGTAAGCAGTCGGGCGTGAAGGTTGATGTAGTCGGCGCGAGAGAGGGTGACATCACCGCCCGCCAGCGCGGCGGCGGCGTCGGCTTGCCCGCCGACCAGCACGAGGATGGCCATCGTCAGCCGAGACCGGGTGCGGTTATTCATCTTGCCGACGACGGCGCTGACTTGTGCGGCGACGAAGTCGGCGTAACGGCGCACGGCGGCACGTTTGCGCTCGGCGACGGCAAGGTTTCCCACCGATTCGGCATAGAGCCGGGCTTTGCGCGGGTCGCTGATGATGGCGTCGTAGAAGATTGCCAAGGCGGCGCTCGCGCGGTCGAAGAGGTCCGGAGTGCAGGCCTCCACGGTGGCGATGGTGTCGCTGATGACCTCATCGATGACGCTGTCGAAGACCGCGGTGAGCAGTTCGTCGCGGTTGCCGAAGTGCTCGTAAAAATAGCGCTGGGTCAACCCGGCACGTTTGCATACGGTGTTCATCCGCAGCTGCGCGACGCCGACCTCGCCGATCTCCTCCAGGGCTGCCTCGACCAGCGTCGCTCGACGCTCCGCGAGACGTTCGTCGGCGCTGATGCCGCGGAAGGGTCGGGACACGGTGGCCATACCGGCAATGTTGACACAACACTGTTCCTGACACAATACTGTGTCAATTCTTGTCGGACCGTGGCGTGCTCGGCCAGAGCGCAGGAGCCCAGCGAAAGGCTGAAGGATATGGATGTCGCACAACGCTTCCAGGCGCTGGTCGACCGGGATGAGTCGCCGACGCTCGATGAGCTCGACGAGGTGTACGACGCAGCCGAAGCGATCGGGGTTGAGGGTGTTCTCGGCGAGTGGGCGGGCGGGATATTTGGTCTGGGCCATCCCGTCGAGGCGCAACTCGAGGCGATCAGGTGGGCCGGAAAGTCGTTCGCCGGCCCCGACGACGTGGCGCCGATCGTCTGCTTCGACGAATCGGGGCAACGGTTCGCCAACCCCAGTTTCGGTGGCGCGCGCTTGACGATGCGCGACTACCGCGGGAGCGCAACCGCGACCATGGTCTACCAAGACCTACCGATGGCCGATCACTTCCGGCGGATCTCCGACACCATCTTGATCGGCGCGATGGAAACTCCTGGCCAGAAGCGTCCGGGCTACTTCTATCTGACCAAACTCACGGCCCCGCAACGGCCACGCGACCTTGCGTTCGTCGCGAGCACACCGCCGCGCGCCGCGACCGCCGCCGTTCTGCATGAGGCGGGCGCGCCGTTCGCCCTCGCCGCCGTTGAGATCGAAGCGCCGCGGCCCGACGAGGTGCTGGTGCGGATCGAAGCGTCCGGCATCTGCCACACCGACCTCGTCGTGGCCGGGATGGCAACGCCGCAGCAGCTGCCCCTGGTGCTCGGCCATGAGGGCGCCGGAATCATCGAATCGGTCGGCTCGGAGGTCACCGACCTGCACCCCGGTGACCGAGTCGTCCTCAGCTACGCCTGGTGCGGGAACTGTCGAAACTGCCGCCGCGACCGGATGGCGTATTGCGCACGATCCAACCTGCTGAACCTCAGTGGGGTTCGCCTGGACGGCAGCGGGGGCGCCCGGCTCGGCGAGACACCGGTGCGCGCGCGGTTCTGCGGCCAGTCTTCCTTTGCCACCTACGCGCTGGCCGCCGCGCACACCGTCGTGCCGGTGCCCGACGACGTCCCGTTCGAAGTACTGGCTCCACTGGGCTGCGGTGTGCAAACGGGCGCCGGAACCGTCCTCAACACATTGCAGCCCGAACCGGGCTCCTCGATCGCGGTCTTCGCCGCCGGATCGGTCGGGCTGTCGGCGGTCATGGCCGCCAAAGTGGCCGGTTGTGACCAGATCATCGCCGTCGACCCCAATGCGCAGCGCCGGGAACTCGCTGTCGCGCTCGGGGCGACGACCGCGGTCGATCCCGCCGACGCCAAACGGGTAACTCGCCACGGCGTGGACTACGCAATCGACTGCATCGGCAAACCCGGGGTGATCCGGGCGGCGCTCGCCGGCTTGGCATCTTCCGGTGTGTGCGCCACCGTCGGCCTGCAGGGAACGTGCACGCCCATTGAGGTGGATCAAGCCAAGCTTGTCGGCACGGGGCAGACCCTGCGCGGCGTCGTCGAAGGTGAGGCAGTGCCGCGAACCTTCATCCCGCGCCTGATCCAGCTGTACAAAAACGGCCAACTACCGGTCGAGCGGATCGTCACGACGTTTCCTCTCGAGCGCATCAATGACGCGATTGCGGCTACCCGGCACGGCACGGTAGTCAAAGCCGTTTTGATCCCCTAGCCGGGGACCCCGACCGGTTCAGCCGTTTGATGCGAGCCCACAGGACCGCCTTGGGAGTGTCGTACATCTGCAACTCGCGCATGCAGTCATCAAGGCGATGCGGGTTGTCCCGCAGGTAGTCGATGGCCTTGCTTAGATCGTCAACGATGGCCGACCGGTAAGCGGACTCGGCCTTGGCGATGGCCCGGTTCAGCAGGTCTGGGCCGGGCTCCATCATGGCCAGGTCGATGACATCGCGGCTGAACACCGCACGTTCGGACCATCGGTCGGAGTTGGCCAGCAGCTTGCTGGCAGCCATATCCAGGTCGGTCAGCGTCGTAACCCCGCAGATGCTGTCGCCCGCACGCGGTGTCTCCAATCCGATCCGGCCCTCGAAAACAATCTCGAACTTGATCGTTTCGCCGTCAGCGTCGAGCAAAGTTCTGATGCCGTACTGATCCGTCACGACGGGCCGCAGCGTGGTTACCGGTCGGCAGGTCAGCGCGTTGAATCCTTCTGGCCTGCGGACCTGCTCGCGCAGGTCGCTGTACCCGGATTTATCGGAGACGAGGAAGTCGATATCCACGGATTCGCGGTACTCGCGGTGCCGCAGTGCGATCGCAGTGCCGCCGCCGAAGTAGCAACTCGACGCCGCCAGGAGTTCGGCGTCGAGTGCGTCGAGGATGCTGGCAATCCGAACATGATGCGTTCGCTCAAACAAGGAGGACCCCTGCACTGTGCGCGTCGGCCAGTTGCTGAACGAAGGCGCGTTCCTCGTCGCTCATTGCGGCTTGGTCCACGTGGCGCCAGTTGCGTTCGTACAGTTGTAGTGCCTCGACGCCGGTAAGTTCGGTCTCGGCGCGCAGCTGCCACGCGATCGCGTGCAGTTGCGGGAAGTCCCCCACGCGAACCGTCGTCTCCGGTGCATCTTGCCCAGGTGCTGCTTCATGCGCCGGTCGGCGGCGATGCTGCGGCTCATCGAGCGTCAGCCGCAGCCCCAGGGCCGCGGCCGCGTTCAGGTAGGCGCCGATCGTCACCGCAGGTGACCCGGCCTCGATGCGGTGCAAGGTAACCCGTGACATTCCTGCTGCTTCGGCGGTGGTCACGGCGCTGACACCGAGGGCCAGCCGCCGGTTGCGAAGCTCGCCACCGAGCTCGGTCAGCACACCCTTGGTGTGTTCCGCCACGGCAGGGTTCCGTGAAGGCATGTATCTCATTGTATACACGCCGCAGCCGCCAAGTGGCGCTATCCGGGCAGGCTGACCGGGCTCACCGTCGGCTTTACTCCGGCGGCATGGCCAGCTCCAGGCGCACCCCGAGCAGCCGGACCGGGCGGTCCACGTCGAACAACTCGAGCACCTGCACGGCGGTGGCGGTGATCAGGTCGGCATCGGTGCCGGGCGCCGGCAGTTTGCGGATCTTGGTGCGGGTGTAGAAGGTGGCGGTGCGCACGGTGACCGCGACCCGGGTGACGACCCGCTGCTGCTCGATCACCTCGGCCAGCGTGCGGTGCGCCAATTCGGTGACGGCCGCACGCATTTCGGCCGGATCGGTCAGGTCGCGGGGGAACGTCACGACGTGGCTGCGCGAGCGCGGCACCCACGGGTCGGTGCGCACCTCGCTGTCGCCGCCGCCCTTGGCGAGCAGCAGCAGCCACAGCCCGGTGCGCGGCCCGAACGTCGCGGTGAGCAGCTCGGCGTCGGTGTGCGCCAGCTGCCGCACGGTGCTGATCTCCAGGGCGGCAAGGCGTTTCGCGGTCTGGGCACCCACGCCCCACAGCGCGTCGACGCCGCGTTCACCCATCACGTCCATCCAGTTGGCGTCGGTGAGCTGGTAGATCCCGGCCGGTTTGGCGAACCCGGTGGCGACCTTGGCGCGCTGCTTGTTGTCGCTGATGCCCACCGAGCAGTCCAGGCCGGTCTCGGCGGCGATCACGGCGCGGATTTGCTCGGCCAGCGCCAGCGGGTCGGCCACCTCGGCGCCGACGAACGCCTCATCCCAACCCCACACCTCCACCGGGTGCCCCAGGTCGCGCAGCAGGCCCATCACCTGCTGTGAGGCCTCGTCGTAGGCGGCCGGATCCGAGGGCAGGAAGGTTGCCTCGGGGCAGCGGCGGACGGCGGTGCGCAGCGGCATCCCGGCGTGCACCCCGTACTCGCGGGCCGGATACGACGCGCAGGTGACCACCTTGCGCGCCTCGGTGGGATCGCCGTTGCCGCCGACGATCACCGGCCGCCCGGCCAGTTCGGGATGGCGGCGCAGCTCCACCGACGCCAGGAACTGGTCCAAGTCGACGTGCAGGATCCAGCTCATCGCCCGCAGAGCTTGCGCGCCAAGCTCTCCCACGCGTCGCCCAGCGCTTCCAGGGTCTGGTCGGGCTCGGTCAGCCGATGCTCGACGTAGTCGACATCCAGCAGCGCCAGCAGCGCGTCGGTCTGGGCGTCCAGGTCGCCGCCGGTGCCCGCGGCGGCCAGCAACATCCGCACGTGGGTGCGGTGCACCGCGGCCGGGGCGCTGCTGCGGGTCTGCGGATCGCGGTTGGCCTCCGACAGCAGGGTGTGATGGGCGTGCACGAAACACAGCCGCGCCCGACCGAACGCCAGCAGCCGATCCAGGGGTGGCGCGTCCGGGCCCAGCGGTGGCGGGCCGAACAGGAACGCCCGCTGGTTGGCCCGCTCGTCGTCGTCGAGCAGCACCAGCATCAGCCCGGCGCGGCTGCCGAACCGGCGGAACACCGTGCCCTTGCCGACGCCGGCGGCCGCGGCGATGTCGTCCATGCTGACCGCGTCCGCGCCGCGCTCGGCGACCAGCCGCCGCGCCGCATCCAGGATCAGGGCCCGGTTGCGGGCGGCGTCGCCGCGCTCCGGCGGCCCGGCGTCGGAGACCGGCAACGTCGGCAATCCGTCCACCCTCACAACGTGTACTCTAGCCTGGCCGGAATAAACCGGACTGCGGTCCGGTTCGATCGTGCGAAGATGTACACCAACAACCGAAGGGAACTGTTTCATGTCGGACATCAAGGTCTTGGCGTTGGTGGGCAGCCTGCGCGCCGAGTCGGTCAACCGCCAGATCGCCGAGTTGGCGGCCGACATCGCCCCGGACGGGGTGACCGTCACCGTCTTCGACGGCCTCGGTGAGCTGCCGTTCTACAACGAGGACATCGACACACCGGCGGACACCCCGGCGGCGGTCACCGTGCTGCGCGAGGCGGCCGCGGCGGCCGACGCCGCCCTGGTGGTCACCCCGGAATACAACGGCAGCATTCCCGCGGTGCTCAAGAACGCGATCGACTGGCTGTCCCGACCGTTTGGCAACAGCGCGCTCAAGGACAAGCCGCTGGCGGTGATCGGCGCGGCGCTGGGCCAATACGGCGGGGTGTGGGCGCACGACGAGACCCGCAAATCGTTCGGCATCGCCGGACCGCGGGTGGTGGACGCGATCAAGTTGTCGGTGCCGCTGAAGTCGCTGGACGGCGCACATCCGGCCGAACACGCCCAACTGGTCGCCGACGTGCGCGACGTTCTCGGCAAGCTGGTCGCCGAGGTGGACTGACCGCGGTAATGCCCGCGAGATCGACGTGAGCGCGGAAATGTCCGAGTACGACCCGCGCTCACGTCAATCTCGGCGTGTGGCGTGTGATGCCGACCGCGGCGTTCAGCGTTCCCACAGCGGCGCCGGGGCATGCTGTGACCGACAGCGACGAACCGGGAGGTGGCCGTGGCAGGGCGGGTAGCCCGGGCGCTGACGCTCCTCGGGCGGTTCAACCCCCTGCACGCCAGCGTGCGCACCCGCTCGGCGCTGGCGGCCGCGGTGGTGATGACGATCTGTTTGGCCCTGGCCTGCGGGGTGCTGCTGTTGGTGCTGTACCTGTCGCTGGCCTACACCGGCCACACCGCGGCCGCGGCCCGCGCCGAGCGCATCGGCACCCAGTTGCGCACCGATGCGCCGCGGGACCTGGACCCCTCCCTGTTGGTGACCGACGGCCAGATCGCGGCGGTCCAGGTCGTCGACGCCGACGGGAAGGTGGTGGCCGCCTCCACCGGTGCGCTCGGTAGGCCGCTGACGTCGCTGTCGCTGAGCGACGGGCAGGTGCGCCGGCTGCGGGTCAAGAGCCAGCACATCGAGTACTGGGTGGCGGCCCGCGGCGTTGCGACCGCCGGCGGGACCGCCACCATCCTGGTCGGCGTGGAGCGCGAGCCGGTGGAAACCATCGTCGATATCGTGGGCATCCTGCTGGCCATCGGGGCGCCGTTCATCGTCGCGTTGGTGGCGGTGGCCACCTACCGGCTGGTGGGGGCGGCGCTGCGGCCGGTGGAGGCGATCCGCGCCCAGGTGGCGTCGATGTCGAGCACCGATCTGCGACAGCGGGTCCCGGTACCGCACACCCGGGACGAGATCGCCCAGCTGGCCCGGACCATGAACGCGATGCTCTACCGGTTGGAACGCGGCCGGGACACCCAACTGCGGCTGGTCAGCGACGCCTCCCACGAACTGCGCAGCCCGCTGGCCACCATCACCACCGCCCTCGAGCTGGCCGCCGGGCGGCCCGACCTGATCGACGCCGACCTGATCGACGAATCCCTGCTGCCCGAAGCCCGCCGGATGAACCAGCTGATCGACGACCTGCTGCTGCTGGCCCGCTCGGATGAGGGTGCGATGGGCCTGCGCCACGACGACGTCGACGTCGACGATCTGCTGCTGGCCGAGGCGAGCCGGCTGGCCGGCCTGGGCGCGGTGGACACCGTGACCGACATCCAGCCGTGCCGCACGGTGGGCGACCGGGCGGCGCTGGCCCGGGTGGTGCGCAACCTGGTCGACAATGCGGCGCGCCACACCGGCGGCACGGTCACGCTGGGCTGCCGGCCGGAATCGGGTCAGGTCGTCATCCGCGTCGGCGACGACGGTCCCGGCATTCCGCTGCCGGACCGGGCCCGGGTCTTCGAGCGGTTCGTGCGGCTGGATGCCGCGCGCGCCCGCGCGTCGGGGGGAACCGGGCTGGGCCTGGCCATCGTCGCGCAGGTGGTGCGCTCCCACCACGGCACCGTCACGGTGGGCGACGCGGACGGGGGCGGCGCGGTGTTCACCGTCACGCTGCCGCTGCAAACCGAGGCCGGTCAGGTATCCGAGAGCAGCCGGTAGCCGACGCCGCGCACCGTTTCGATGGTGGCCACCTGAAACGGTGCGTCGATCTTGCGCCGCAGGTAGCCGATGTAGACCTCGACGACGTTGTCGTCGCCCTCGTAGTTGGAATCCCAGACCGAGCGCAGGATCTGGGTTTTGGTGACCACCTCGTCGCGGTGGCGCAGCAAGAACTCCAGCACCCCGTACTCGCGCGGGGTCAAGTTGATGACCGTCTCGCCGCGGGTCACCCGGCGGCGGGCCGGATCCAGCGCCAGCGTGCCCGCGGTCAGCACGGTCGGGCGGGCCGGGGCGCCGCGGCGCAGCAGCGCGCGCAGCCGCGCCACCAGCACGACGAAGGAGAACGGCTTGGTCAGGTAGTCGTCGGCGCCGATATCGAACGCGTCGGCCAGGTCGTATTCGCCGTCCTTGGCTGAGAGCATCAGCACCGGCGTCCACACCTGCCGGGCCCGCAGCTCGCGCAGCACCTGGTAGCCGCTGAGCCCGGGCAGCATGATGTCGAGCACCACCACGTCGAAGTCGCCGGTGGTGGCCGCCGCCAGCCCGTCCAGGCCGTCGTGTTCGACGTCGACGACGAATCCCTCGGCGACCAGGCCGCGACGCACCGTCTCGGCCAGCCGGGTTTCGTCCTCGACCAGCAGGACCCGCACCCCGCCCCCTTTCGCTCTGTCGCCCCAGTAGAGCAGATGGTCGACGGCTTCTCAGCGTCCCCACAGCGCCCACCCGCCAGTCTGGCCGCAGAGCCAAGGATTTGGAGGTCGGCAATGATTGACGCACTCAACCCCGGCACGCTGATCGCGACGTTTGGGCTGGTCGGCCTGCTGGCCGTGGTGTTCATCGAAACCGGCCTGCTGCTGGGGTTCTTTCTGCCGGGGGACTCGTTGCTGTTCACCGCCGGCATCTTGGCCGCCCAACAGCATCCCGCGATGCCGTTGTGGCTGCTGCTGCTCACCGTTCCGGTCGCGGCCGGCGCCGGTGACCAGTGCGGCTTCCTGATCGGGGCCAAGGCGGGGCCGGCGGTGTTCGAGCGACCTAGCGCCAAACGGATGGGGCCGCAGCACCTGGCCCGCGCCCAGGAATTCTTCGACCGGTACGGTCCGGTGGCCGTGTTGTTGGCCCGCTTCATCCCGGTGGCGCGCACCGTGGTCCCGGTGCTGGCCGGCGCCTCCCGGATGCCGCACCGCACCTTTTTGGGCTACAACGTGGTCGGCGCGCTGGCCTGGGGCGCTGGCGTCCCGCTGTTGGGCTACCTGCTCGGCGGGATCGCGTTCGTCGGCGACCACCTGGAAATGATCTTCACCGCGGTCGTGGTGGTCTCGGTGCTGCCGCTGGTGGCCGGCTACGCCCGCGACCGGATCCGCCGTGCGCTGGCCGCGCCCGCGGCGCTGCCCCGGCCGCTGCGCGAACCGGCGCTGGCCCACCAGCGGTAAGCCGTCCCCGCTGACTTTGCTGGCCCGCGGCGGGCTCGGCGGCGTCAGCGAGGTTGTCGGTGGCCGGTGATAGACCTGGTGTCATGACGAGCGGCAGCAATAAATGTGATCTGCGACACGCCGTGCGGCACGCCGCCGCGAGGCTTACGACCTGGGAATTTCACGAATGTTGTTCAGAACATCTTGTATTACTTCTCAACGTGACCCACTAGGTGTAGTGTTTTGAGCACCGCCAGACCACAAGATCCACCCGGACGGCGGGCCGGCAAGTCGGTCACGAGATGACAATCGACACGGTCCTCCGAACGGGGAATTTCGCGGCCCGACGGTCCGCTGAATACCAGTGCGTAGGCAGTGCCCGACCCGTTACCCGTCCGTTGTCAAATTTCGCTGAGGAGCTGTGACGTCGATGACCATCACCGTGTACACCAAGCCCGCATGCGTGCAGTGCAACGCCACCTACAAGGCGTTGGACAAACAGGGCATTGCCTACCAGAAAGTCGACATCAGCGTGGACTCGGAGGCCCGGGACTACGTGATGGCGCTGGGGTATCTGCAGGCACCGGTGGTGGTGGCCGGCGACGAGCACTGGTCGGGGTTCCGGCCCGACCGGATCAAGGCGCTCGCGGAGACCGCGCTCAGCGCCTAATCGGTGGTGTGTGCGCGGGGCAACCACCCCCGCGTGCGGGGGAACACTAAGGAGGTCGTGATGCAGTCTGGCGGTTTGGTGTACTTCTCCTCGGTCTCGGAGAACACCCACCGCTTCGTGCAGAAGCTGGGTCTTCCCGCGACCCGGATCCCGCTGCACGGCTGCATCGAGGTGCACCAGCCCTATGTGCTGGTGCTGCCCACCTACGGCGGCGGGCACAAGACCCCGAACATCAACGACGGGGCCTACGTCCCCAAGCAGGTCATCAAGTTTTTGAACAACGAACACAACCGGGCGTTGCTGCGCGGCGTCATCGCCGCCGGCAACAACAACTTCGGTGCGGAGTTCTGTTACGCCGGCGAGGTGATCTCGCGCAAGTGCGGGGTGCCGTACCTGTACCGCTTCGAATTGATGGGGACCGCCGAGGACGTGGAGACCGTCCGCGCGGGTTTGGCTGACTTCTGGAAGGACGACACGTGTCACCAACGGCCGCAACTGCAGAGCCTGTAACGACGTCCGCGCACGCCGCGGAGCAGGGCGAGACGGATTACCACGCTCTCAACGCGATGCTGAATCTGTACGACGCGGACGGCAAGATCCAGTTCGATAAGGACCGCGAGGCCGCCCACCAGTACTTCCGCGAGCACGTCAACCAGAACACGGTGTTCTTCCACGACCTCGACGAGAAGCTGGACTACCTGATCCAGAAGAACTACTACGAGCGTGAGGTGCTCGACCAGTATTCGCGCAACTTCGTCAAGGAGCTGCTAGGACGCGCCTACGCCAAGAAGTTCCGGTTCCCGACGTTTCTGGGTGCGTTCAAGTACTACACCTCCTACACGCTGAAAACCTTTGACGGCAAACGCTATCTGGAGCGGTTCGAGGACCGGGTGGTGATGGTCGCGCTGACCCTGGCCTCCGGGGACACCGTGCTGGCCGAAAAGCTGGTCGAGGAGATCATCGACGGCCGGTTCCAGCCGGCCACCCCGACATTCTTGAACTCCGGGAAAAAGCAACGCGGCGAGCCGGTTTCGTGTTTTTTGTTGAGAATTGAAGATAATATGGAGTCGATCGGCCGGTCGATCAACTCCGCGCTGCAGCTGTCCAAGCGCGGCGGGGGAGTGGCGTTGCTGCTCAGCAACATTCGCGAACACGGCGCGCCGATCAAGAACATCGAGAACCAGTCCTCGGGCGTCATCCCGATCATGAAGCTGCTGGAGGACTCGTTCTCCTACGCCAACCAGCTGGGCGCGCGTCAGGGCGCCGGCGCGGTGTACCTGCACGCCCACCACCCCGACATCTACCGGTTCTTGGACACCAAACGGGAAAACGCCGACGAGAAGATCCGGATCAAGACACTCTCGCTGGGCGTGGTGATCCCCGACATCACCTTCGAGCTGGCCAAGAAGAACGAGGACATGTATTTGTTCTCGCCCTATGACGTCGAACGGGTCTATGGGCTGCCGTTCGCCGACATCTCGGTCACCGAGAAGTACTACGAGATGGTCGATGACTCGCGCATCCGCAAGTCGAAGATCAAGGCGCGGGAGTTCTTCCAGACACTGGCCGAGCTGCAGTTCGAGTCGGGCTACCCGTACATCATGTACGAGGACACCGTCAACCGGGCCAACCCGATCGACGGCAAGATCACCCACTCCAACCTGTGCTCGGAGATCCTGCAGGTGTCCACCCCGTCGGAGTTCAACGACGACCTGTCGTATGCCAAGGTGGGCAAGGACATTTCCTGCAACCTGGGGTCGCTGAACATCGCCAAGACGATGGACTCGCCGGACTTCGCGCAAACCATCGAGGTGGCGATCCGGGCGCTGACCGCGGTCAGCGACCAGACCCACATCACCTCGGTGCCGTCGATCGAGCAGGGCAACAACGATTCCCACGCCATCGGGCTGGGGCAGATGAACCTGCACGGCTACCTGGCGCGCGAAGGCATCTTCTACGGATCCGACGAGGGTGTGGACTTCACCAACATCTACTTCTACACCGTGTGCTACCACGCACTGCGGGCGTCGAACCGCATTGCGATCGAACGGGGCACCCACTTCAAGGGTTTCGAGAAATCCAAGTACGCCACCGGGGAGTTCTTCGACAAGTACACCGAGCAGGTGTGGGAACCGAAAACGGAAGCTGTTCGGCAGTTGTTTTCCAAAGCCGGCATCCGCATCCCCAACCAGGACGACTGGCGTCGGCTCAAGGCCTCGGTGGCCGAGCACGGCATCTACAACCAGAACCTGCAGGCGGTGCCGCCGACCGGGTCGATTTCCTACATCAACCACTCGACGTCCTCGATCCACCCGATCGTGTCCAAGGTGGAGATCCGCAAGGAAGGCAAGATCGGCCGCGTCTATTACCCGGCGCCGTATATGACCAACGACAACCTGGAGTACTACCAGGACGCCTACGAGATCGGCTACGAGAAGATCATCGACACCTACGCCGCGGCCACCCAGCACGTGGACCAGGGGTTGAGTCTGACGCTGTTCTTCAAGGACACCGCCACCACCCGCGATGTGAACAAGGCGCAGATCTACGCCTGGCGCAAGGGGATTAAGACGCTGTACTACATCCGGCTGCGGCAAATGGCGCTGGAAGGCACTGAGGTGGAGGGTTGCGTCAGCTGCATGCTATGACTCCGGCGTCCCCGTCGCGACCGTGAAAGTCCCGACGTACGGTCGGCGTGTCGCGTCGCCGATTTCACTGTCGGCGGGGCTGGGCGAGGGGCAGGATCAGCTCTCGCGAGCCCGTTCCGCGTGCAGCGCCTTCACGCGTCGCTGCTCGCGCAGCACGTCTTGGTAGCTTTCGCGTTCGGTGATCAGCCAATCCGGTTTCTCTTCGAGCAGCTGGTTGATCTGCTCGGTGGTCAGCGCATTGCCGACGCCGCCCCGCGTGAGACCGGCGATCGAGACGCCCAGCTTGGCGGCCACCAGGTTCTTGGGGTGCGGCCCGTTCTTGCGGAGGTCCTTGAGCCACTGCGGCGGGTCGGCCTGCAGGGCGGCGAGTTCGGCACGGGTGATCGGGTTCTCCTGGAACTCCGCAGGCGTCGCCGGCAGGTACACGTCCAGCTTCTTCGCCGCCGTGGCGGGTTTCATGGACTGCGCGTTCGGCCTGCTCATGCGACCAGCGTATCGGTAGCCTGAGGCGGTGACCCCGCTGTCCCTGACCCTCGGGTACGTTCCCGGCGGGACACCCGCGAAGTGGGCTCGGATCTGGGCGGAGCGCCACCCCGGGGTCCCGCTGCAGCTGTGCGGTGTCGCCGCGGCGGACGCGGCCGCCGCGGTGCGGGCCGGCGCCGTCGACGTGGCGTTGCTGCGGCTGCCCGCCGACACGGCTGGGCTGGCCGTCATTCCCCTCTACGAGGAGACAACCGTGGCCGTCGTGCCGACCGACCACATTCTCAGTGCCGTCGACGAGATCACCGCCGCGGACCTCGACGGCGAGCCGATGCTGCTGCCACTCGACAACGTCGTCGCCTGGGCTTGCACCGTCGGTATCCCGGTCGACCACCGACCCGAAACCACCAAGGAAGCAATAGAACTCGTGGCCGCCGGGGTCGGCGCGCTGGTGGTGCCACAGTCGTTGGCGCGGCTGTATCACCGCAGGGATCTCACCTATCGCCCGATCACCGACGCGCCCAGCTGCCCCGTCGCGCTCGCGTTCCCGGACGGGCCGCAGCCGGCATTGGTCGAGGAGTTCATCGGCATTGTGCGGGGCCGCAAACCCGGTTCGTCGCGGGGGCAGACCCAGCCGGCACCGAAACGCACCGCGCGGGAGAAGACCCTCGCCAAACAGGCCGCACGGGCCGCGGCGGGCAAGGTCGCCCGCAAGCCGGGCCGGGCCGGACGCGGTCGACGCTGACCCACCACGGCGAGCGTCGACTGTGCGGGTTGATACGCCGGCACCGGCGTGTCGCGTATGAAATCGCACAGTCGGCGGCCGAAAGGCGATCAGTAGAGGTGGTCGGGGCGGCCTTCGGAATGCGCGTACATGCGGCGCAGCATGAAATCGCGGATCCGGCCGTTGTCGATCACCTTGATGCCGGCGTTGGCGATCGCCGGGATACCGGCCAGCTTGTGAAACACCCGGCCGCGCTTGTACTCCCGGCCCCAGGCGTCTTCCATCCGCTGCGCGTAGTTGGTGAAGTCGTCGGGCCCGCCGTTGGTCAGCGCGGCCACCGCGCACTCCCCGGCGGCCAGCCCGGACTCCAGCGCCTTCGAGATGCCGGCCCCGGACGCCGGTTTGCCCGCGCCCAGCGAGTCACCGGTGAACAGCACCCCGGGGCGCCACGGCGGCCAGGCGGTAAAGCCCATCGGCAGCCGCCAGGCCCGCACGGTTTTGGACTTCTTGAGCTCGTCGATCGACGGCAGCTCCCAGTCGCGCGGCAGCGTCGCCAAGAACTCGCCCAGGAACTGGGTGGCGTTGATGGCCTGCCAGTTCTTGTAGCTGTTGACGTAGCCGAGCCCGATGTTGACCCGCCCGCCGCCGAGCGGGAACACCCAGCCGTAGCCGGGCAGCTGATCGCCCTGGAACGCCAGCTTGAGGTAGATGTCGAGGGAGTCGGTGTCCGGCCGGTTGGCCGGCATCTCGGCGCGGATCGCGATCGCCGAGTAGCCGTTGTAGGCCGAATCCAGTTTGAGTGCCCGCTTGATCGGGGAGTAGGCGCCGTCGGCGGCGATCACCGCGTCGGCCAGCACCTGCTCACCGCTTTTCAGCGTCACCCCGGTGACCCGCCCGGCGTCGTCGAGGACTGGGCCGACCACCTCGGCGGACTGGCGAACCTCGGCGCCGGCCGATTCGGCGTGCTTGAGCAGCAGCGTGTCCAGTTCGGGGCGGCGGGCGACGTGGCCGTGGTCGGGCATGCCGGGTCGGCGCGGAAACGACAGCTCCCAGGTGCTGGGGCTGAACACCTTCACCCGGTTGACCCGGTGGAACTTGGCGACCTCGTCGGCCAAGCCCATCTTCTGCAGGTAACTGACCGCCCGCGCGGTCAGGCCGTCGCCGCACGGTTTGTCGCGCGGAAACTCCGCCTTATCCAGCACGACGACGCGGGCGCCGGCCTGTCTGGCCTGCCAGGCGGCCGCCGACCCCGCCGGACCTCCGCCGACAACCACCAGATCGAATCGCTGCGTCACAACATCCCGTTTCGACATTTTCTACAACCGCTCCGATGCTATCGGACCGCCGGGTGTCGGCGGTCTGGCCTGGTCAGCAACCCGCAGGCGGTAAGGTGCTTGACGTGCGGAGAGGGACGAAGCCGAGGCCCAGCGGAAACGCCGGGGCCAAGGTCGACGCGCGCAGCGAACGCTGGCGCGAACACCGCAAGAAGGTGCGCGGCGAGATCGTCGAGGCCGCGTTCCGGGCCATCGACCGGCTGGGCCCCGATCTGAGTGTGCGGGAGATCGCCGAGGAGGCCGGCACCGCCAAGCCGAAGATCTACCGCCACTTCACCGACAAATCTGACCTGTTCCAGGCGATCGGGGCCCGGCTGCGCGACAAGTTGTGGGCTGCGATCTTCCCGTCCATCGACTTCGCCACCAACTCGCTGCGCGACATCATCCGGCGCAGCGTCGAGGAATACGTGACCCTGGTCGACGAGCACCCCAACGTGTTGCGGTTCTTCATCCAGGGCCGCTTCCCGGAACAGTCCGAGTCGACGATGCGGACGCTCAACGAAGGCCGCGAGATCACCCTGGCGATGGCCGAGATGTTCAGCAACGAGCTGCGCGAGATGGAACTCAACCGGGAAGCGATCGAGCTGGCCGCGTTCGCCGCGTTCGGCTCGGCGGCCTCGGCCACCGACTGGTGGCTGGGTCCGGCGCTGGACAGTCCGCGGCGGATGCCGCACGACGCCTTTGTCGCGCACTTGACGACGATCATGATGGGCGTCATCAACGGCACCGCCGAGAACCTCGGCATCAAGATGGACCCGGACCGGCCGATCCACGAGGTTGTCCCCAATCAGCAACCCGCCTGACCGTTTTAGGCCGGGCCGGCTCGGCCGAATCTGCGTGTGGGGCACCGAAACTGTCTATGGGGCATCGAGTCTGCGGCTGGGGAATCGAAACTGCGGCCAGGGCGTCGAGTCTGCGCCCACGGCTACCTTCATTGCCCATTCGACGCCGTCAGCGCAGGCTGGGCGCCGTGGGCGCAGGCTCGACGCTGCTAGCGCAGTGTCGACGCCGCCAGGGCAGCCTCGGCCTCCCGACCCCGCCGCACGAACAGTGCCAGCACCGCCCCTACGGCCGACGCCGCCGCGGCGACCACCATCGAGGTCTGCAACCCGAGCATGAACGCCTGGTGGCTGCCGTCGGCGACGGCGGCGGCCAACGGGGCGGGCATCCCCGGCGGCACCGGCGCCACGCCCTGGGCCACCAGCTCCTTGGCGGGGGTCAGCTTCGCGGCCACCGGCGCGGGCGTCCCGGCGCCGGTGAGCTGGTCGACCAGCACCGAGCCGACCCGGCTGGACATCACCGACCCCAGGATCGTGGTGCCTAGCACGCCGCCCAGCTGCACCGCGGTACTTTGCAGGCCGCCGGCCACCCCGGCGTCGTCGACGTCGGCGTTACCGATGATGGCGTCCGAGCTGGCCGTGAGCACCAGCCCGATGCCCGCCCCCAGCAGCACGAACGCCGGCCACAGCGCCGCGTAGCCGGAGTCGGCGTGCAGGAACGCCAGCGAGAACAACCCGACCGCGACGGCGGCCAGCCCGATCGCCATGGCCGGGCGCGGCCCGAACTTCTCGGTGATCACCCCGGACAGCGGCGCCGTCACCATCAGCGCCACGCTCAGCGGCAGCGTGCGCACCCCGGTTTCCACCGGGGAGAAACCCTGCACGTTCTGCAGGTACAGCGACAGGAAGAACACCGCCCCGAACAGCGCGAAGAAGTCGATGACCACCACCGCGGTGCCGATCGACAGCGACCGGTTGGCGAACAGCCGCATCGGCAGCAGCGGCTCTGCGGTGCGCAACTCGATCACCACGAACACCGCCACCGCGGCCAGCCCGGCGGCGATCACCGCCAGCGTGCCGGGCGCCAGCCATCCCCAGCTTTGCCCCTTGATCAACCCGAACACGATCAAAAACAGCCCACCGGACAGGGTGGCGATACCGGGAACGTCGAGCCGGTGCTCGCCGTCGCTGCGGCTCTCGACGACCGCCAGCACACCCAGCAGCAGCGCCGCCGCCCCAATCGGCGCGTTGATGTAGAACACCGACTCCCAGCTGACGTGTTCGACCAGCAGCCCGCCGACGATCGGTCCGGCCGCGATCGACACCCCCGACGCCGCACCCCAGATCCCGACCGCGGTGTTCAGCTTCTCCGGCGGAAAGGTGGCCCGGATGATGGCCAGGGTGGCCGGCATCAGCAGCGCCCCGAACACGCCCTGCAGGGTGCGCAGCGCGATGACACCGCCGACGGTGCCGACCACGCCGATGCCCACCGAGGTCACCGCGAAGCCCACCACGCCGATGAAGAACATCGCCCGGCGGCCGAACCGGTCACCGAGCTTGCCGCCGAAGATCAGCAGCGACGCCAACGCCAGCATGTAGGCGTCGGTGATCCACTGCAGATCGCTCAGCGAGGCATGCAGATCGGCGGCGATCCGCGGGTTGGCGATGGCCACCACGGACGCGTCGAGCCCGACCATGATGACGCCCAGCGACACCGCGAGCAGCGTCCACCACGGGTGGCCGTGCATCCCGGTCCGGGCGTCGGACCGGTGCCGGCCCGGGTGCAGTTCGGGAGTGGAGATGGCGATCGCCATAAGGTTTGCTCCGTTTCTCTATGTGGAGGGTAACCACCACTTACTCCCAGCGAAGGTACACATAACCGAAGGCTTCTCTCCACTTACTCGGCTATGCTGGTCCTGTGATTTCCGGCGCAGCGCCGCGCGCAAAGAGGTCCGGGCCACCCAAACCCCTGCGGGCCGACGCGAAACTCAATCGGGACCGCATCCTGGCCGCGGCCGCCGAATTGTTCGCCGAGCGCGGGCTTTCGGTGCCGCTGGAGGAGATCGCGGCCCGCGCCGGGGTGGGGGTGGCCACCCTGTACCGGCGGTTCCCGACCCGCGCCGACCTAGCGGCCGCGGCCTTCGAACGCAACATCTCCGGCTACACCCGCGCCGTCGACACGGCGTTGGCCAACCCGAGCGCCTGGGACGGGTTCTGCACGCTGATCGTCGAGCTGTGCGGGTTGCAGGCCGGCGACGCCGGCCTGCGCGACCTGTTGACCACCGAGTTCCCCGCCAGCAGCGTCGTCGAACAGCGCACCGGCGAGGCCCTGCAGAAGGTGCGGACCCTGATCGCACGCGCCCAGGAGCAGGGCAGCCTGCGTCCGGATGTGACGGCCGGTGACCTGGTGGTGCTGTTGTTGGCCAACGCCGGCGTGCTCAAGGCCACCGGCGACACCGCACCCGGCGCGTGGCGCCGGTTCGCCGCACTGATGATCGACGGGTTCCGCGCCGGCCCGGCCACGCCGCTGCCGCCGGCGCCGCCCGAACAGCAGTTGCGCCGCTCCATCGCCATGCTGACCTGACCGCGGTTTCCGGGTATCGGTCCAGAGTAGGATCGGCTATCCGGTACCGGCGTTCCCAGGAAGGACGCATCATGACGCTCACCGAGCAGGCCGCCGAGGACGCGGTGCGGCAGGCCCCCGTGCACACCCGGGCGGTCATCATCGGGACCGGGTTCTCCGGTCTGGGGATGGCGATCGCGTTGCAGAAGCAGGGCGTGGATTTCGTCATCCTGGAGAAGGCCGACGAGGTCGGCGGCACCTGGCGCGACAACAGCTATCCCGGCTGTGCCTGCGATGTGCCGTCCCACCTGTACTCGTTTTCGTTCGAACCCAAGGCCACCTGGAGCAAGCTGTTCTCGCCGCAGCCGGAGATCCTGGACTACCTCAAAGGGGTCACCGACAAGTACGGTCTGCGCCGCTACATCCGGTTCGGGGCGCTGGTCGACCGCGCGCACTGGGACGACACCGAATACCGCTGGCACGTGTTCACCAAGTCCGGGCAGGAGTATGTGGCCCAATTCCTGATCTCCGGCGCCGGAGCGCTGCACATCCCGCGGCTGCCGAATGTCGACGGCATCGACGAATTCGGCGGTGTCTCTTTCCATTCCGCCGAGTGGGACCACAACGTCGACCTAGCCGGGAAGCGGGTCGCGGTGATCGGCACCGGGGCCAGCGCGATTCAGATCGTGCCGGAACTGGTGCGCGACGACGCCGGCGTGGCCCAGGTGCAGCTCTATCAGCGCACTCCACCGTGGGTGGTGCCGCGGCCCAACGGCCTGTTCCCGGCGCTGCTGCGTGGCGCGTTCGCCACGGTGCCCGGGCTGCGGCTGGCGGTGCGCTCGGCGATCTACTGGTGGCTGGAGGGCCTGGGCTACGCGATGACCAAACGGCCCAGCCTGCTGCGCGCGGTCGAACTGGTCGGCCGGTGGAACATCCGACGCAGTGTGCCCGACAAGGAGCTGCGCCGCCGGCTGACCCCGCGCTACCGCGCCGGCTGTAAGCGAATCCTGTACGCGCCCAACTACTACCAGGCGGTTGCCCACCCGAAGACGGAGCTGATCACCGAGCGCATCACCCGGGTGACCCGGGACGGCATCGTCACCGCCGACGGCGTCGAGCACCCGGTCGACGTCATCGTGTACGCCACCGGGTTCCACGTCACCGACTCCTACACCTACGTCGACGTCAAAGGTCCGCGCGGCGAGGACCTGGTGGACCGGTGGAACCGGGAGGGCGTGGCGGCCCACCGCGGCGTCGCGGTCGCCGATATGCCCAATTTGTTCTTCTTGCTGGGCCCCAACACCGGGCTGGGCCACACCTCGGTGGTGTTCATGATCGAATCGCAGATCCACTACGTCGCCGAGGCGATCGCGGCGGCCGACAAGGCCGGCGCCCAAGCGCTGGCGCCCACCCGCGCCGCCCAGGACCGGTTCAACGCCGAGCTGCAGGACAAGCTGGCCGGCTCGGTGTGGAACACCGGCGGCTGCGCCAGCTGGTATCTCGACGAACACGGGGTCAACCGGACCCTGTGGAGCGGGATGACCTGGCAGTACTGGCGGACCACCCGCAAGCTGCACACCAGCGAATACCGGTTCTCCGGAGTGGCTTCCGGGGCCGCCGCGCGCTGATCCCCGGCGACACGCCTAACACAAGACCTTGTGTTCCGACTCGATGTCAGACCCCAGGGGTAGTGTCGGAGGCCTAGGTACCGGCGGGTGAAATGGGGTTCTGGTGAGCGAAAAAATGAAGCTGATCGACCGGGTCTCGGCGATCAACTGGAACCGGGTCCAAGACGATAAGGACGCCGAGGTCTGGGACCGGTTGACCGGAAACTTTTGGCTGCCGGAGAAGGTGCCGGTGTCCAATGACCTGCCGTCCTGGGGCACGCTGACCGCCGGCGAAAAGCAGTTGACCATGCGGGTGTTCACCGGGCTGACGCTGCTGGACACCATCCAGGGCACCGTCGGCGCGGTCAGCCTGATTCCCGACGCGCTGACCCCGCACGAGGAAGCCGTCTACACCAACATCGCGTTCATGGAGTCGGTGCACGCCAAGAGCTACAGCCAGATCTTCTCCACGCTGTGTTCGACCGCCGAGATCGACGACGCGTTCCGCTGGTCGGAGGAGAACCCCAACCTGCAGCGCAAGGCCGAGATCGTGATGCAGTACTACCGCGGCGATGAGCCGCTCAAGCGCAAGGTGGCCTCCACGCTGCTGGAGAGCTTCCTGTTCTACTCCGGGTTCTACCTGCCGATGTACTGGTCCAGTCGGGCCAAGCTGACCAACACCGCCGACATGATCCGACTGATCATCCGCGACGAGGCCGTGCACGGCTACTACATCGGCTACAAATTCCAGCGGGGCCTGGCCATGGAGGACCCCGCCAAACAGCAAGAGCTCAAGGACTACACCTACGAGCTGCTGTTTGAGCTCTACGACAACGAGGTCGAATACACCCAGGACCTCTACGACGAGGTGGGGCTCACCGAGGACGTCAAGAAGTTCCTGCGCTACAACGCCAACAAGGCGCTGATGAACCTGGGCTATGAGGCGTTGTTCCCGCGCGACGAGACCAACGTGAACCCGGCGATCCTGTCGGCGCTAAGCCCCAACGCCGACGAGAACCACGACTTCTTCTCCGGGTCGGGATCGTCGTATGTGATCGGCAAGGCCGTCGTCACCGAGGACGAGGACTGGGACTTCTAGGCCACCGGTGCATCCAGCGATCTCACAGGAGTAATTCCGCGCCGGGTTCCGTCGCGCGGTGGTTGCATGGGCCGGTGAACATCGGGACTCGGCCAGGCATCCGGGAGCGGCGGGGTGTGCAGCTCGGCTTCGCCACCTGGGTGTCGGTGATCAACTTCTGGGCGTGGAACTTGATCGGCCCGGTGGCGATGACCGATGCCGCGGAGATGTCGCTGACCAGCACCCAGGAATCGCTGCTGGTCGCCACCCCGATCCTGGCCGGGTCGCTGGGCCGCGTCGTCGCCGGGTCACTGACCGACCGGATCGGTGGACGCGCTGTGTTCGTGGCGATCTCGCTGCTGACGATCGGCCCGGTGCTGGGGGTTGGCGCTGCCGAGGCGGCCGGCAACTATCCGCTGCTGATGGTGTTGGCGGGTTTGCTCGGGGTGCCCGGCACGGTGTTCGCCGTCGGTATCCCGTTCGCCAACAACTGGTATGAGCCCGCCCGCCGCGGCTTTGCGAGCGGCGTGTTCGGAATGGGGATGGTCGGCACCGCGCTCTCGGCGTTCTTCACTCCGCGGTTCATGCGGTGGTTCGGTGTGTTCGAGACCCACCTCATCGTCGCGGCGGCGCTGACGGTCACGGCGCTGCTGGGTATCGCGCTGCTGCGCAACGGACCGTATTTCGTTCCCAACACCGCCCCGGTGCTGCCGAAGTTCATGGCGGCGGTGCGCTTGCGGGTCACGTGGGAGATGTCGTTGCTGTATGCGGTGGTGTTCGGCGGGTTCGTCGCCTTCAGTAACTTCCTGCCCACCTATATCGAGAACATCTACGGGTTCGCGCCCGTCCAGTCGGGTAGCCGCACGGCGGCGTTCGCGCTGGCCGCGGTGCTGGCCCGGCCCGTCGGTGGTGCGCTGGCCGACCGCATCCCAGCCAAGTATGTGGTGTTGGTTTCGCTGATCGGTGTGGCGGCGCTGGCATCCGTCGCGGTCTTCCAGCCGCCGCCGGATGTGTGGTCGGCCACGACGTTCATCACCCTGGCCGCTGCGCTAGGCGTCGGCACCGGTGGGGTGTTCGGCTGGGTGACGCAGCGCACCCCGGCCGGGTCGGTGGGCGCCGTCGCCGGAATCGTCTCGGCCGCCGGCGGTTTAGGAGGTTACTTCCCGCCGATCGTGATGGGTGCCACCTACGACCCGGTGCACAAGAACTACACCGTCGGGCTGCTGCTGCTGGTGGCGACGGCACTGATCACCATCGCGTACACCGCGGTGCGACTGCGCACCGAGAAACCGGGCCCCGCGGGCATTGCCTAGCCGCGGCGGTGAACGACGCGTGAATAGTGGGCGCCGCGGTGGCGCCGGCGGCCATGATGCCGCGACACTGGCCGGGTGACTACCACCGCGTCGCTGCTCAGCTCCATCCTGCGCTGGCTGCAGGTCGGCTACCCCGACGGCGTACCCGGCCCGGACCGGGTGCCGCTGCTGGCGCTGCTGCGCAGCACCCCGCTGACCGAGGATCAGGTGCGCCAGGTGGTGCACAACATCACCGCCGACGGCTCACCGGCGCTGGACGACGGGGAGATCAGCCACGACGAGATCGCCGAATTCATCTCCGACGTCACCCAGTACGACGCCGGCCCGGAGAACGTGCACCGGGTGGCGGCCAAACTCGCCGCGGCCGGCTGGCCGTTGGCCGGCGTCGACTTCGCCGAAGCCTAGACGGCCGGGCTCACGCCGAACGTGCACTCACGGCGATGATTTCGCGATTTTTCCGCCGTGGACGCACGCTCGGCGAGTGGGCTCGACGGTCACCTGGGTTTGCCCGCCAAGCTCATCGAACCGCGCGGGGCGCACAGGTTCTCGGTCGCGAGGCCGACCACATCGAGGATCGCGGCCGGCGAATCCGGAACCTCGACCAGCTCGGGGATGGCGTCCGGCTTCTCCAGCGTCGGCGCCGGATCGTCGTGCCGTGTCGATTCCTTTGACCCCGGCTCCGGTTCGTGCGGGCGCGCGCGGCCCCACAGGATCGGCCACCAGTTCACCCGACCGACCAGCACCGCCAGGGCGGGCACGGTGATGGTGCGCACCAGGAAGGTGTCCAGCAGCAACCCGGCGCCAATGATGCAGCCCACCTGCACCATTCCGTCGACGCTGCCGAACAGCAGGCCGAACATCGAGGCGGCGAAGATGACCCCGGCCGAGGTGATCACCCCGCCGGTGGAGCCCACGGTGCGGATGACGCCGGAGCGCAGGCCACGCTGGGCGGATTCGTCGCGGATCTCGGAGATCAACAGCATGTTGTAATCCGCGCCGACCGCGACCAACACGATGAAGGCGATGCCGGGAACGCTCCAAGACAACTGCTGGTGCAGGATGAATTGGAACACGATGACGCCGATGCCCAGCGCCGCCATGTAGGACACCACCACCGAAGAGATCAGGTAGATCGGGGCGATCAGGGCCCGCAGCAACAGCACCAAGATCAAGAACACGATGATGACGGTCGCGATGATGATGAACCGCAAGTCGATGCTGTAGCAGTCGCGCAGATCCCGGTTCGCGGCGGGGAATCCCGTCATCGCGATCGACGCGTCGGCCAGCGCCGTGTTGGGTTGGGCCGACCGCGCGGCGGCGGTGATCGCATTGACCTGATCCATGGCCGCGGTGCTAAACGGGTTGAGGTCGGTCTGGATCAGATACCGCACCGCGTGCCCGTCGGGGGAGACGAACGCCGTGGCGGCCTTCTTGAAATCGTCGCCGGTCAACACCTGCGGGGGAATGTAGAAGCCCGCCATCGCCGGATCCGAGGCGCCGCGCCTGAGGGTGAGCAGATACTCCGATGCCTCGTGCAGCCCGGCACCGACCTGTTTGGCCTGATCGACCAGCTGCTGCACCCCGTCGGCCAACCGCTGGCTGGCCTCGGCCAGGGCGGCGGCGCCCTGCTGCATGGCGGCCAGCTGGGCGCGGGCGGCACCGGGATTGGGCATCGACGGCACGCTGGCGCTGGCACTGGTCAACGTGCCCCGCAGGTTTTTGGCCTGCGCCTGGATGCTCTGCTTTTCCGGCGAGTCCGGCAGCTGGCTGGCGAGCTGCGCGATCCGGTCGGGTGTCCCGTCGTTGGATAGCCGTTGCACCGTGGCGCGCGCGTTCTGGATGCGGGGATCGCTGAGCGCGTTGATCACCCCGTTGGCCTGGGCGGCGGCCTGATTGACCTGGCCGCGCGCCTCGGCGAGGTTGCGGGCGAGTTCCTTAGCGCCCTTGGCCAATTCGTCGAGGTCGTTGTTGTGGTCGTTGATCAGGCGTGACGCATTTTGCAGCTTGTCGCCGGCCTGCCCCGCCTGATACGCCACGCTGGCCTGTTCCGGTCGTTGCCCGTTGGGCCGGGTGATGCCCCGAATGGCGGTGATATCGGGCAGCTGGCTCACCCGGGCGGCCATCTGCTCCAGGTCGGCCAGCGCCTTGGGGCTGCGCAGATCGTGGGGTGACTGGATCACCAGATACTGCGGAATGGTGGCGTTGAGCGGGAAATGGCGGCTCACCGCGGCGTATCCGCGGTTGCTTTCGACGTTGTCGGGCAAGGTGGTGCGCTGGTCCCAGTTGTAGTGCACCATGCTGCCCAGGCCGGCCAACGCCGTCAAAATCACCAGGCTGGCGACCAGATAACCGGTGGGCCGGCGCACAATCCGTTTGCCCAAGCGGTGCCAGAACCGGGTGGTGAGGTCGCGGCGCGGCGCGATCCACCCCCACCGGCCGGTCACCGCCATCAGCGCCGGCAGCAGCGTCACCGCCGCCAAAAACACCACCGCGATCGAGATGGCCAACGCCGGACCGATCGTCGACAACATGCCCAAGCGGGCGAACACAATGCAGGCGAAGGTCACCGCCACGGTGGCCGCGGACGCCGCGATCACCTTGCCGACCGAGGTCAACGCGCCCACCACGGCCCGGTTGCTGTGAGCGCCCTGCCGCAGGTGATCGTGATAGCGGCTGATCAAGAAGACGGCGTAATCCGTTCCGGCGCCGGTCATCATCGCCGTCATGAACACGACGCTCTGATCGGACACGGCCATGCCGTGCAGCGCGAGTCCGGCCACGATGCCGCGCGCCGTCACCATGGACACGCCGATCATCACCAGCGGCAGCAACATGGTGATCGGGTTGCGGTAGATGATCAGCAGAACGACCAACACCATGATCGCGGTGGCGATCTCGATGATGTGCATGTCGCGGTCACTGGCGTCGGCGAGGTCGTTGATGGTGGCCGCGGGTCCGGCCAGGTCGGCGGTCAGGCCGGTTCCGGCGGTGGTCTGTTTGATGATGTCAGTGACCCGGTCGTAGGCGTCATACCCCTCCGGGGTGGCCAGCTCGCCGGCCAGCCCGATCGGCAGCAGCCAGGCCTGGTGATCCTTGCTGGTCATGGCTTCGCGTAGGGCGGGGGTGGCGACGAAGTCCTGCAGCATCACGACGTCGTGCTTGTCTTGGCGCAGCTTGCCGACGAGGTCGTGGTAGACCTTCTCGTCGGCGGGGCCCAGCCCCTTGTCGTCGGCGAGGACCGCGATCAGCAGGTTGTTCGACCCGGATTCGTCAAACGCCTTGGCCATCTGCTGGGCGGTCACCATCGCCGGCGTGTCCGCCGGCATCAATCCGACCGGGTGTTCGCGGACCATCTGGCCCAGCGGCGGCAAGTTCAGGAACAACGCCGCGGCCAGCGCAATCCAGGCCGCGATGACAAACACCGGCCAACGCACTACAAATCTGCCCACCCGCTGCAAAACGTGCCTCCAACCAGCCGAAACGCCTCTATGTTTACTTCGCAGACGCGTCCCGACCCACAAACGCCCGCACTACGGGGATGCTCGATATCACGAAAACATCACGGACGACGCTACACACGCCACACCGGTAACAGCTGGAACTTAGATCACTCGCGTGTCGGATTGGCGGCGCTTTTCGTTGCCCTAACGCGCTCGTCGCGGCTGGCGGCTGGCGGCTGACGGCTGGCGGCTGGCGGCTGGCGGCGGCGGCGCTAAGGCGCCGAACGTGCGCTGATGGCGGGCCGGTGCGCCGAACGTGCGCTGGTGGCGGCATTTTCGCGATTTTTCCGCCATGGATGCACGTTCGGCGAGTCGCGGTCACCCCGCGCGGCGGGTTTCCCGCCGACCAGGGGTTGACGCGTCACGTCCTACACGAACGAGCCCGACGCCGAAGATGCGGCGTCGGGCTCGTTGCGGGCACTCAGTTGGTGCGGGAGCCTTTACGCGGCCCGCAGCGCTGCCGTGTCGATGACGAAGCGGTAGCGCACGTCGCTGGCCAGCACCCGCTCGTAGGCGGTGTTGACGTAATCGGGTTCGATGACCTCGATCTCGGGCCGCACATTGTGTTCGGCGCAGAAGTCGAGCATCTCCTGGGTTTCGGGGATGCCGCCGATCATCGAGCCGGACAGGCTGCGGCGCATCCCGGCCAGCGGGAACGGCGGCACCGTCATGTCGTGCTCGGGCATGCCGAGCTCCACCAGGGTGCCGTCGACGGTGAGCAGGTTCAGGTAGGCGCCCAGATCCAGGTTCGCCGAGACGGTGTTGAGGATGACGTCAAAGCTGCCGCGCAGCTTCTTGAAGGTGTCCGGGTCGGCGGTGGCGTAGTACTCGCTGGCGCCCAGCCGCAGGCCGTCTTCCATCTTCTTCAGCGACTGGGACAGCACGGTGATCTCGGCGCCCATCGCCTTGCCCAGCTTGACGCCCATGTGGCCGAGCCCGCCCAGGCCGATCACCGCGATCCGCTTGCCCGGCCCGGCGTTCCAGTGCCGCAGCGGCGAGTACAGGGTGATGCCGGCGCACAGCAGCGGCGCGGCCGCATCCAGCGGGATTTCGTCGGGGATGCGCAGCACGTAGTTCTCGTCGACGACGATCGCGCCGCTGTAGCCGCCCTGGGTGGCTTGTCCGTCGCGGCCGACCGAGTTGTAGGTGGCGATCATGCCGCCGCCGGTGCAGTACTGCTCCAGGCCGGCCAGGCAGCTGGGGCACTCGCGGCAGGAGTCGACGAAGCAGCCCACGCCGACCCGGTCGCCGACCTTGTACTTGGTGACCTCCGAGCCGACGGCGGTCACCACGCCGGCGATCTCGTGGCCGGGAACCACCGGGTAGTTGGGCTGGCCCCATTCGGCTTTGACGGTGTGGATGTCGGAATGACAGATCCCGGCGAAGTGGATGTCGAACGCCACGTCGTGCGGGCCGGGGTCACGACGGGTGATGGTGGTCTTGGTCAGCGGTCCGGTCGCCGAGGTCGCGGCATAAGCGGAAACGGTGCTCATTTGGTGATATCCCTCGAATATAGATCTGTGCACATCTTTGCATAGCTTAGCGAAGTAATTTGGTTCGTGTTCCCCGGTCGCCCGCGTCAGGGGGCTTAGGCTGCCGTTATCGCAGCGTGTAGGCAGTCTAGGGCCGTCGAGTAATCTCTGACACACCACCGGTAACCGAGGTTGGCAACCCTCCGCCCCCCGCGCGTGGTCGTGGGTGGGCAAACCAAGCCTGAAGTCGGGAGCACTGTCGCGGCCGCCCGTTATCGTCCACCCATGAGCACACGCCCCAAGGTGGATCGACTCGTCATGTACAAGCACGGTGTGGCCTTCGTGGGGCGCCGCGGGCCGGTCGACGGCGATTTCGACCTGACGTTTCGCCGTGACGACATGAAGGATGTGCTCAAGTCGCTGACGGTCACCGTCGCCGACGGGCAGGCGTCGGTCGGCGCTGTCGCGTTCGAGACCCCGTCGGATCCCAGCACCGAACTGGCCAACCGCAACCTGCTGCTCAACCCCGGCCAAGCGCTGCTCGGCTTGATCGAGGGGCTGCGCGGCCGCGCCGTGGAGGTGCACTGCGGCGATCAGCGGCATCGCGGCGCGGTGATCGGCGTCGACGAGTCCGGGGAGAACCGTCGGCTGCTGGTGCTGCGGGCGGAATCCGGCGCGGTCAGCCTGGTCGACCTCGCCGACGCCCAGCGTCTCGACCCGCTGGAGGACCCGTCCCGCGACGACCTGGCGTACCTGATCGACCGGTCCCGCGCCGCCACCGCCGGCCAAAACTGCGACGTCACCGTGCAGATCCGCGGCCGCGCCGAGGACGCCCGGGTGTCCTACATCGTCCCGGCGCCGCTGTGGCGGGTGTCGTATCGGCTGCTCCGCGACGGCGACACGCTGGTGCTGGCGGCGATGGGCATCGTGCACAACCCGGTCGACGAGGACCTCACCGACGTCGAACTGACCCTGACCACCGGCCAGCCGGTGTCCTTCGACATCGACCTGTATCACGGCAAGCAGGTGCAGCGGGCGGTTGTCGAGGAGCGCGAGCGAGTCGCCGCACCGCTGACCCGCTCCCGCAAGGCCGCCCAGGTGTTGGCCGCCGCACCGGCCGGGCTGCCCGAACCCGCGGGCGTGCCCGCCGGCTACGGGGCCTACGCCGACGCCGCCGCCGACGTGGAAACCGTGGACCGCGGCGAGTACTTCGAATACCGGCTGACCACACCGGTATCGCTGAAGCGCGGCGGCGCGGCCATGGTCCCGCTGGCGGTGGCACCCGTGGCCGCGGTGCGCCGAGAGCTGGTGTGGCGCAACGGCCCCCAGCCCGCACCCGACATCATGCTGGCGTTCACCAACAGCACCGGCGTCGTCCTCGAAGAGGGCCCGGCGGTGATCTACGAGCAGGGCAACTACGCCGGGGAGGCCATGCTGGATTTCACCGCCCGCGGCGCGAAGGTGCGGCTGAGCTTCGCCAAGGACCTAGCGGTGCGCTGCCGGCGCCACTTCAGTGTCGACACCATCACCGCCCGGGTGCGGTTGGCCGCCGACGCGGTGATCGAGGAGCGGCGCCAAGAGCAGCGGCACACCCTGCGGGCCGACAACGACCACGACGAACCCGTCGTCGTCATCTTCGAGCTGCCCCAGACACCCGGACACAGTGTCACCGCCCTGCACGGTGTCGCCGAAGCCGAGGCCAGCGACGACGGATCCTGGCACCGGTTCGCCGTGCAGGTGCCCGGCCACCAGGCGGTCGAGGCGACGGTGCTGGAGACCTGGCTGACCTACTCCAAAGTCGAGTACCACCAGCTGTCGCCGGGCCAGCTGGAGCAGTGGCTGGCGGGCCGGTCGCTGGATGCGGCGACGGTCGATGCGTTATCCGGCGTGCTCGGCCACTGGGAGCGCGCCAACCGGATGGACGCCCAGCGCGAGCAGCTCGAGGCCGAACGCGCCGACGTGTTTGCGGCGCAGAGCCGCACCGCCGAACAGCTGCAGGTGCTCGGTACCGACGGCACCGAAGGCGAGCTGCGCCGGCGGCAGGTCGGGGAGTTGGAAGCGCTGCAGAACCGGGTCGCCGACCTCGACGGGCAAATCCGCCGGCTCCGCGACGACGCCGACACCGCCCGTCGGGCCGCCTCGGACGAACTGCGTCGGCTGATCGGCCAGGAGAGCTGACGACCGCCTAGTTGATCGGGGCGTTGATGAAGCGCAGGTCGTCGAGGATGCCGCGGGCGGCGACCACCCCCTGCCCGGTCTGCCACACCTCGTTGTTGACCACAAACACCCGGTTGTCCTGACCGGCGGACAGCCGCCGCCACGCCTTGCTGTCCAGCACCGCCTCGGCGCGCTTCTTGGCGGCCGGCGAGGCGAACGACATGTAAACGATGTCGGCGTCGGCGGCGGAGAAGTTGGCGTGGTCCAAGTCGCCGGTGCCGATCTCGACGTAGGCCTTATCGGTGAACCGCTGCGAGGCGGGGCGGTCCAGACCCACGGTGGCCAGCACGCTGGCCGGGAAGTTGTCGGCGCCGTAGATCCGCATGGTGTTCTCGGTGAGCTGCACGATCGACGCCTGGAAGTGGGCGGCGTCATGGTCGGCGCCGGTCTTTTCGGCCTTGGTGGTGAAGCCGTCCACCAGCGCGTCGGCGGCCCCGGTTCGCCCGGTGGCCGCACCGACACCGTGCAGGTTCTCCTCCCAGCCCGCGCCGGGCGCGCCGGTGAACACCGTCGGCGCGATCTTGGCCAGGTCCGGGTACAGCGTCGGGGTCAGCGTCGCCGAACCCAGGATCAAATCCGGGTGGGCGGCGGCGATGCCGGCCAGGTCGGGGGAGGTGCGGCTGCCCACCGGCGGCAGATCGTGCACCACGGTGCCCAGGTAGGACGGCTGGGCATCGCTGCCGTCGGGCAGCGCGGCGGCCACGATGGCCGACTGCAGCCCCAGCGCGCACAACGTGTCGAGCTGGTCGCCGGAGAGCACCACGATGCGTTGCGGGTCGGCGGGCACCTCGGCGGTGTCCGGTTCCACCCCGGCCGCGTTGTGGGCCTGCCGGGTGCCGCCTCCGGGATCGGCCTTGGCCGGGTCGGGCGCGCAGGACTCGTCGGGCCGGCGCTCATTGCCCAGCACCCCGGCGTCGACGATCTTGGTGGTGCTGGTGATCACCGACGACGCGGGGGACCCGCCGTCGCGCCCGGACTGGGTGCACCCGGCGCACACCGCCAACACCGCGATCGCGGCCACCAGAACCCCAGGTCGCACACCGTCGAGCCGCACGAGTGTGACGTTAACACCCGGCGCCGTCGCGACCGGTAGCCAGCCAATTACGACGGTTTGTAGGACCCATGCCGACGCGAGGGGGTTCACGGGCTAGGATTCTCAAAGAAGTTTCCCGGGAAGCCCATGTTTGGAGGAGCCTTGACCGCCGAAGCGCCCCCACGCGGAGAACTAGAGGCTAGTCGCCCGTTCCCAGCCCGGCTCGGCCCCAAAGGCAGCCTGATCTACAAGCTGGTGACGACCACCGATCACAAGCTGATCGGCATCATGTACGTCGTCGCCTGCATGGTGTTCTTCTTCATCGGTGGCCTGCTGGCCCTGTTCATGCGCACCGAGCTGGCCGCGCCGGGCCTGCAGTTCCTGTCCAACGAGCAGTTCAACCAGCTGTTCACCATGCACGGCACGATCATGCTGCTGTTTTATGCCACCCCGATCGTGTTCGGCTTCTCCAACCTGGTGCTGCCGCTGCAGATCGGCGCCCCGGATGTGGCCTTCCCGCGGCTCAACGCGTTCTCGTTCTGGCTGTTCGTGTTCGGCGCGACGATCGCGATCGCCGGGTTCATCACCCCCGGCGGCGCGGCGGACTTCGGCTGGACCGCCTACACGCCGCTGACCGACGCCATCCACGCGCCCGGCGCCGGACCGGACCTGTGGATCATGGGGCTGGCCGTCGGTGGTCTGGGCACCATCCTGGGCGGGGTGAACATGGTCACCACCGTGGTGTGCATGCGCTGCCCCGGTATGACGATGTTCCGGATGCCGATCTTCACCTGGAACATCCTGATCACGTCGATCCTGGTGCTGATGGTCTTCCCGCTGCTGACCGCGGCGCTGTTCGGTCTGTTCGCCGACCGGCACCTGGGCGCCCACATCTACGACCCGGCCAACGGCGGCGTGCTGTTGTGGCAGCACCTGTTCTGGTTCTTCGGGCACCCCGAGGTGTACATCATTGCGTTGCCGTTCTTCGGGATCGTCACCGAAGTGTTCCCGGTGTTTTCCCGCAAGCCGGTGTTCGGCTACACCACGCTGGTGTACGCGACCATGTCGATCGCGGCGCTGTCGGTGGCGGTGTGGGCGCACCACATGTTCGCCACCGGTGCGGTGCTGCTGCCGTTCTTCTCGTTCATGACGTTCCTGATCGCCATCCCGACCGGCATCAAGTTCTTCAACTGGGTCGGCACCATGTGGAAGGGCCAGTTGACCTTCGAGACCCCGATGCTGTTCTCGGTGGGCTTCGCGGTCACCTTCTTGGCCGGTGGCCTGACCGGGGTGCTGCTGGCCAGCCCGCCGCTGGACTTCCACGTCACCGACACCTACTTCGTGGTGGCGCATTTCCACTACGTGCTGTTTGGCACCATCGTGTTCGCCACCTTCGCCGGGATCTACTTCTGGTTCCCGAAGATGACCGGCCGGCTGCTCGACGAGCGGCTGGGCAAACTGCACTTCTGGTTGACGTTCATCGGGTTCCACACCACCTTCTTGGTGCAGCACTGGCTCGGTGATGAGGGCATGCCGCGCCGCTACGCCGACTACCTGCCCACCGACGGCTTCCAGACCCTGAACATCGTGTCCACCGTCGGGGCGTTCATCCTGGGTACGTCGATGATCGTGTTCTCCTGGAACGTGTTCCGCAGCTGGCGCTACGGCGAGGTAGTGACCGTCGACGACCCGTGGGGTCACGGCAACTCGCTGGAGTGGGCCACCAGCTGCCCGCCGCCGCGGCACAACTTCACCGAGCTGCCCCGGATCCGTTCGGAGCGCCCGGCCTTCGAGCTGCACTACCCGCACATGGTGGAGCGGCTACGCGCCGAGGCGCACGTGGGACGCAGTCACCACACCCCGGAGCCCGAACTCGCTGAGGCGCAGTCCAGCTGATGCGGCGACACCCTGTGCGGCCGGGTCGTTTGGGCGGCAACCGCGGGTGAGTACGCCCAAGGTGTCGGTGTTGATCACCGTCACCGGTGTCGACCAGCCAGGTGTGACGTCGGCCCTGTTCGAGGTGCTGTCCCGGCACAACGTTGAGCTGCTCAACGTCGAACAGGTGGTGATCCGCGGCCGGTTGACGCTGGGAGTGCTGGTATCGGCCACCTCGGAGGTGTTGGACGACACCGCATTTCACGACGAGGTGCAGGCGGCCATCCACCGCGTCGGGTTGGACGTCAGCATTGAACCCAGCGACGACTCACCGATCATCCGGGAGCCGTCGACGCACACCATCGTGGTGCTGGGTCGGCCGATCACCGCCGAGGCGTTCGCCGGGCTGTCTCGTGAGGTGGCCGCGCTGGGCGTGAACATCGACCTGATCCGCGGCGTGTCGGACTACCCGGTCACCGGCCTGGAGCTGCGGGTGTCGGTGCCACCGGGGGCCGGCAGGGAGTTGCAGACCGCCCTGACCCGGGTGGCCGCCGACCAGCGCGTCGACGTCGCGGTCGAGGACACCAGCCTGGCCCGCCGCGCCAAACGGCTCATCGTGTTCGACGTCGACTCGACGCTGATCCAGGGCGAGGTGATCGAGATGCTGGCCGCCCGGGTGGGCAAGGAGGCCGAGGTCGCCGCGATCACCGAGGCCGCGATGCGCGGCGAACTGGATTTCACCGCCTCGCTGCAACAGCGGGTGGCCACCCTGGCGGGGTTGCCCGCCGCGGTGCTCGACGAGGTCGCCGACGAATTGGAGCTCACCCCCGGCGCCCGCACCACGCTGCGCACGCTGCGCCGGCTGGGCTACCAATGCGGTGTGGTGTCCGGCGGCTTCCGCCAGGTCATCGAACCGCTGGCGGAGGAGTTGATGCTGGACTTCGTCGCGGCCAACCGGTTGGAGATCGTCGACGGCAAGCTCACCGGCCGGGTGGTCGGGGAGATCATCGACCGGGCCGGAAAGGCCAAGGCGCTGCGGGATTTCGCCGCGCAGGCCGGCGTACCGATGCAGCAGACCGTCGCGGTCGGCGACGGCGCCAACGACATCGACATGCTCTCGGCGGCCGGGCTGGGGGTGGCGTTCAACGCCAAACCGGCGCTGCGTGAGGTCGCCGACGCGTCACTGACCTACCCGTATCTGGACACCGTGCTGTTCATCCTCGGCGTGACCCGCGGCGAGATCGAGGCCGCCGACGCCGTCGACGGCGTCGGGCGGCGCGTCGATATCCCGCCCGAGTAGGGCAGGAGCAGACGCAAAAGACCCGGTTTCCTGCCGAAATTGGGGGCCTTTGCGTCTGCTCGCGGGAGGTACGGCACGATGGTCGGGTGCCCGAAACAGGAAGCGACGCCGCCGCGGCCGACCTGCTGATCGACTTCCGAAATGTTTCGTTGCGCCGCGACGCGCAGGTGCTGGTGGGCCCGGTGGACTGGGCCGTCGAACTCGACGAACGCTGGGTGATCATCGGGCCCAACGGCGCCGGCAAGACCTCGCTGCTGCGCATCGCCGCCGCCGCCGAACACCCCTCGTCGGGCACCGCCCACGTGCTCGGGGAGCAACTCGGCCGGGTGGACGCCACCGAGCTGCGGGCCCGGGTCGGCCTGAGCTCCTCGGCGCTGGCCGAGCGGGTGCCCGGCGACGAGCTGGTGCGCGACCTGGTCATCTCGGCCGGTTACGCGGTGTTGGGCCGCTGGCGGGAACGCTACGAGGACGTCGACTACCACCAGGCCATCGACATGCTGGAAAGCCTGGGCGCCGAACACCTGGCCGACCGCAGCTACGGCACCCTGTCGGAGGGGGAGCGCAAGCGGGTGCTGATCGCCCGCGCGTTGATGACCGACCCGGAGCTGCTGCTGCTCGACGAGCCGGCCGCAGGGCTGGACCTGGGTGGGCGTGAGGAGCTGGTGGCGCGGCTGGCCGATCTGGCCGCCGACCCCGACGCACCGGCGCTGGTGCTGGTCACCCACCATGTCGAGGAGATCCCGCCCGGCTTTTCGCACTGCATGCTGCTGTCGGAGGGCGAAGTTGTCGCGGCCGGGCTGCTGTCCGACGTGCTGACCGCCGACAACCTGTCCGCGGCGTTCGGCCAATCGATCGCGCTGGACGTCGTCGACGGGCGCTACTTCGCGCGCCGCACCCGCGCCCGCGCAGCCCACCGGAGGCGTGCATGACCGAACCGTTGACACCCCGACCGGCCGCCACCGTGATGCTGGTCCGCGACGCCGCCGCCGGCCTCGACGTGTTCTTGATGCGGCGGCACTCCCGCATGCATTTCGCCCCGCGGGTGATGGTGTTTCCCGGCGGCGGGGTCGACGATCGCGACCGCCACGCCGAAATCGCCTGGGCGGGACCGTCGCCGGACTGGTGGGCGCAGCGGTTCGGCATCGAAGCCGAGCTGGCCGAGGCGCTGGTGTGCGCGGCCGCCCGGGAGACGTTCGAGGAATCCGGGGTGCTGTTCGCCGGGCCGGCCGACGACCCGCACAGCATCGTCGGCGACGTGTCGGTGTACCGGGATGCCCGCCTGGCGCTGGCCGACAACACGCTGTCGTTCGCGGAGTTCATGCGCGCCGAGAACCTGGTGCTGCGGGCGGATCTGTTGCGGCCGTGGGCGAACTGGGTGACCCCCGAGGCCGAACGCACCCGCCGCTACGACACCTACTTCTTCGTCGGCGCGCTGCCCGACGGCCAACGCGCCGACGGGGACAACACCGAATCCGATCGCGCCGACTGGACCACCCCCGATGCCGCCATCGAGGACTTCGCCGCGGGCCGCAACCTGCTGTTGCCGCCGACCTGGACCCAACTCGATTCGCTGGCCGGGCACACCGTCGCCGAAGTCCTCGCGGTGGAACGCCAAATCGTGGCCGTACAACCCGATTTAACGATCGACGGCGACAACTGGGTGTTCGAGTTCTTCGACTCCGAACGGTACAACGCGGCGCTGCAGCGGCGGCCGGATTCGCTGCCCCCGGGGTGGGGGCAGTGACCGAATTCGCCCAGGTGCACCTGAGCACCGACCACCCCGGGGTCGCCACCCTGGTGCTGTCCCGGCCGCCCACCAACGCGCTGACCCGGCAGGCCTGCCGAGAGCTCGCGGCCGCGGCCGCCGAGCTGGGCCGCCGCGACGACGTCGCCGCGGTGATCCTGTTCGGCGGGCACGAAATCTTCTGCGCCGGAGACGATGTGCCCGAACTGCGCACGCTGACCACGGCCGAGGCCGAGTCCGCCGCCCGGGTCCGGCACGAGGCCGTCGAGGCCGTCGCGGCGATCCCGAAACCCACCGTGGCCGCGGTCACCGGGTACGCGCTGGGCAGCGGACTGGCGCTGGCGCTGGCCGCCGACTGGCGGGTCAGCGGCGACAACGTCAAGTTCGGGGCGACCGAGATCCTGGCCGGCCTGGTTCCCGACGGCGCCGGCATGGCCGGGCTGGCCCGCACCGTGGGCGCCAGCCGCGCCAAGGAATTGGTGTACAGCGGACGGTTTTTCGACGCGGAAGAGGCGCTGGCACTGGGCCTCATCGACGACATGGTGGCCCCCGACGGGGTGTACGACGCCGCAGTGGCGTGGGCGGGCCGGTTCGTCGACAGCCCGCGCGCCGCGCTGGCCGCGGCCAAGGCCGGCATCGACGACGTCTTCAACCTGTCCGCGGCGGATCGGCTAGCCGCCGGCCGCCGCCGCTATGCCGAGGTGTTCGCCGCCAGCCTCGGCGCGGCCTCCGATCGCTGAGACAGCCCCAAAGCCGACTCATCCAATTCTTGGGAAACTTCTTTTTCCCACGTTGCTATCGGTTAACGTACGCGTCAAAAGTGATGTCGGTCACCGTGAGAAAGAGCCGCTCTATGCAGCAACTCGCTACCCGTCCCTGGATCACCGCCGGTATCGCCCTCGCCGGCGCCAGCCTCATCGCCGCCACCCCGGTGACCGCACCGCCGCCCGACGTCCAGGTGTCCCGCCTGATCCAGCTGATCGCCGACGAAGCCGATATCACGCTGGACCTGATCCGGCACGGGCAATCGTTCGACAACGTGAACGGCATTATCGGGACGGTGGCGCCCGGTGCGGGCCTGACCCCCACCGGTGCGGAGCAGGCCGCCTACCTGGCCGACCCCAGCAATCCGCTGCATCTAGCGGACCCCAGCAGCTACGGCGGGATCTTCGCCTCGGGCCTGATCCGCACCCAGGAGACCGCCGCGGATTGGCTCACCGCGGCGGGTGCGCCAGACACGAGTGTGGTGGACCTGTCCGGGCTTAACGAGATCAACGCCGGCATTTTCGAGGGCGCACCGCAGAACCTCCTGACCGGCCTGGGGTATCTGGCCGCCCCGTTGGCGTGGACGCTGGGGCTGTACTTCGTGCCGGAGCTGGGCTCGTCGGACTACAACGGGATGGCGTTCGAGGACCGCTACGGTGACGCCATTCAGACGATGTACGACGCGACGAGCCCCAACGGGGAGAGCGTGGGGTTTTCGCACGCGGCGGCGATCATGATCTGGACGATGATGAACGTCAACAACCCCAACCCGCTGCTCATGCTTGAGGATCCGCTGTCCAACACCGGCCAGATCGTGATCGATGGCAATCCCGAGGACGGTTGGACGCTGGTCAGCTGGGACGGGCACGCCGTCGCGCCGGCGAACCTGCTGCAGGACCTGTTCGTCGCCACCCGGGATCTGATCACCACGCCGCAGATGGCGGCCTTCAACGTGTGGCAGGCGCTGCTGACCCTGGATCCGTCGACGATCCTGAACTCGCTCAAGGACGGCGTTGTCGACGTCGCCCGGACGACGCTGAACTACCCGGTCGTCCTGATTCAGGACATCATCGGCGCGCTCACCGGCAACATCTCACTCGGCCTGGACTTCGGCGACCTGCCCAGCGAGCTGGCCGCGGCGTTGCCCGCGGCGGCCACCGACTTCAGCGCCCTAGTGCCCGGCGAGCTGAGCGCGCTGATCGGCGACCTGTTCACCGCATTGTGAGGTGGGCGACCGGCGGTTACCTCGTCGGGCCGGCGTCCCATTAGGCTGGGCCATCATGACGAGTACCGATCCGGCACCGCAGCCGCATGCCACCGCCGAGCAGGTGGAGGCCGCGCGACACGACAGCAAGCTCGCCCAGGTGCTGTACCACGACTGGGAAGCCGAAAGCTACGACGAGAAGTGGTCGATCTCCTACGACCAGCGCTGCGTGGACTACGCCCGCGGCCGCTTCGACGCGATCGTCCCGGCTGAGGAGCAGCGCGCCCTGCCCTATGACCGCGCCCTGGAACTGGGCTGCGGCACCGGCTTCTTTTTGCTCAACCTGATCCAGTCCGGGGTGGCGCGCCGCGGCTCGGTCACCGACCTCTCGCCGGGCATGGTCAAGGTCGCCACCCGCAACGGGCAGTCGCTGGGCCTGGACATCGACGGCCGCGTCGCCGACGCCGAGGGCATCCCGTACGACGACAACACCTTCGATCTGGTGGTCGGGCACGCGGTGCTGCACCACATCCCAGACGTGGAACTGTCGCTGCGCGAGGTGATCCGGGTCCTCAAGCCGGGCGGGCGGTTCGTGTTCGCCGGCGAACCCACCACCGTCGGCAACGTGTACGCCCGCACCCTGTCCACCCTGACCTGGCGGGCCACCACCAACCTCACCCGGCTGCCCGGCCTGACCGGCTGGCGCCGCCCCCAGACCGAACTCGACGAATCCTCCCGCGCGGCCGCGCTGGAGGCCGTCGTCGACCTGCACACCTTCGAGCCCGCCGACCTGGAGCGGATGGCCAGCAGCGCCGGCGCGGTGCAGGTCGCCACCGCCAGCGAAGAGTTCACCGCCGCGATGCTGGGCTGGCCGGTGCGCACCTTCGAGGCCGCCGTGCCTGCCGGCCGATTAGGTTGGGGCTGGGCGAAATTCGCGTTCAACAGCTGGACCACGCTGAGCTGGGTGGACGCCAACATCTGGCGCCGGGTGGTGCCCAAGGGCTGGTTCTACAACGTGATGGTCACCGGGGTTAAGCCGTCCTGACCTTCAGCCGGGCCGACGTCGGCTACCTGCGCTCGGACACCGGCGCCGCGGCCCTGCGCGAGGTCGCCGACCTGGCGCTGACCGACGCCACCCGGGTCGCCGACATCGCCGCGGCCCGGACGCGGTTCGGGGATCGGGCCCCCGCGCTGGTGGAGACCACGCTGCTGCGGCGCCGGGCCGGCGACAAGCTGCCCGGCACCGCGGATTGGCTGTTCACCGATGAGGCGCTGCAGCAGGCCAGCGCGGCGCCGGTGGCGCGACACCGCGCGGTGCGGCTGTCCGGGGCCGTGGTGCACGACGTCACCTGCTCCATCGGGACCGAGCTGGCGGCGCTGCGGGACACGGCGACCCAGGTGATCGGCAGCGATATCGATCCGGTGCGCCTGGCGATGGCCCGGCACAATCTGGGCGGCACCGTCGGCCTGTGCCGCGCCGACGCGCTGACCCCGATCAGCCGCGCTGCGGTGGTGGTCGCCGACCCGGGTCGGCGCCGCGGTCGGCAACGCCGCTTCAACCCGCGTGATTACCAGCCCGCGTTGGATGCGCTACTGGACACCTACCGGGGTCGGGATCTCGTCGTAAAGTGCGCACCCGGAATCGATTTCGCATCCGTGCGACGACTGGGCTTCGACGGCGAGATCGAGGTCACCTCGGTGGCCGGCACGGTGCGCGAAGCGTGCCTGTGGTCGGCGGGGCTGGCGGCGTCGGGGGTGCGGCGCCGGGCCACCCTCCTGGACCGCGGCGAACAGCTCACCGACGCCGAACCCGATGACTGTGCGGTGCGACCGGCCGGGCGCTGGATCGTCGACCCCGACGGTGCGGTGGTGCGCGCCGGGCTGGTCCGCCACTACGGCGCCCGGCACGGGCTCTGGCAGCTCGACCCCGACATCGCCTACCTGTCCGGTGACCGGCTGCCGGCCGGCGTCCGCGGCTTCGAGGTGCTCGAGCGGCTGCCCTATAGCGAGAAGGGGCTGCGGGGTGCCCTGGCGGCGGCCGACTGCGGCGCCCTGGAGATCCTGGTCCGCGGGGTGGACGTCGACCCCGATGCGCTGCGGCGTCGGCTCCGGCTGCGCGGCAGCCGGCCGCTGTCGGCGATCATCACCCGACTAGGGTCCGGGGCGGCCGGGCGAGCAACGGTGTTCGTTTGCCGTTCCTCCCGCTGAGCGTCCCGGTAGGCTATCGGCAGTTACATTCAGGCCCCGGCGGGAGGTCCCTGCCCGCTCCAACAAGGCGAGACACGACGAGGCAAGCGAGACATTCGACGATGCGCATTCTGGTGGTGGCCGCCCTGTTGGCGGGTGGGCTCCTGGCGAGCTGGCCCGGCACACCGTCGGCGGTGGCGCAGACATCCTGTGCGGACCTGGGCGGCACCGTTGAGGCCGAGCAGATCTGCCATGTGCACGCGTCGAACCCGACCTACACACTGGATCTGAAGTACCCGGTCGACTACCCGGACCAGCCGACGCTCACCGATTACGTGACGCAAAACCGGGACGGGTTCATCACCGTCGCGCAGACGCAGGGGTCGCGTGATCTGCCGTACGAGATGGAGGCCACCGCCGAGCAGCACCGCTCCGGGCAGGCCCCGAAGGGCACCCGCAGCGTGGTCCTCAAAATCTTCCAGGATGTCGGGGGCCCGCACCCGTCGACCTGGTACAAGTCGTTCAACTACGACCTGGCCACCAACCAATCGGTCACCTACGACACGCTGTTCGCGCCGGGCAGCAAGCCGCTGGACACCATCTTTCCGATCGTTCAGCGGGAGTTGGTCCGTCAGGCCGGGGCGTCCGGCGCGCTGATCCCGCCCGGCAACGGCCACGACCCGTCGCACTACCAGAACTTCGCCATCACCGACGACGAGCTGATCTTCTACTTCGCGCCGGGGGAGTTGCTGCCGTTGAACGCCGGCGCCAGCACGGTGCGGGTGCCGCGCAACGCCATCCCCCCGCTGACGGTGTAGTTCCCGGCGCGCGCGTCGGCGCCGACTGTGCGGCCTTATACGCAAAAGCCGCTCGAAGCGTATGAAACCACACAGTCACAGACGCTGTGGCTCCGCCTAGGCCGGGGTGAAGCTGTACACCTGACCGTCGCTGGTGGCCGTCACCACCCGGCGGTCGTGCGCGATCGACACCCCGAGCGGGAAACCGGTGGCCTCCGGCAGGGGATAGCTGTTGATGGTGTGGCCGTCATCGGGATCGAACACCAGCAATGACATGCCGGCTGGGCCCACCGTGGTCCCGCCCCTCACGGTGTAGCCGACGCCGCCGGCCAGGCTCGACGACGACAGCGGGGTGATGTCGTCGCGACGCCACGCGCGCTCGCCGTGGTCGCCGGCGTCGCGCACCGCGACCAGCCGGGTGTCGGGGCCGCCGCCGGACACGATCAGTCCGCCCGGGGTGACCGCCGGCGGGGTCTGCGCCAAAAAGTCCAGCGGCGCAGACCATTTCGGTTTACCGTCGGCGGCGTGCAGCGCCCACAGGTGCTGGTCGCGGCCGTTGACGTAGATCGTCTCGCCGTCGGCGGACAGCACCGGGCTGGCCAGCACCCCGGCGGACACCGCGTCGCTGGTCCACTCCCGGGTGAGCAGCGGGGTGTGTCCGGGGTGGTATTTCAGTCCAACCAGCACCGCCGCCTTCGCGTCCGGTTCCCACAGGCTGACCACCACCGTGCCGGTGGCTGCGGCGAACGCCGGCGCGGCGGCCACCGGGCAGCCCGATTTGGCCGGGGCGCAGTCGGATAGCCCGCGGGTGAAATCCTTGGGGTCCACGCCGTCGACCAGGTCCAGGGGATTGCCCACCACCGTGCCGCGGTGGGCGTCGAACACCAACACCTGACCCAGGTGGGTGACCACCAGCAGCTGCCCGCCGCCGAGAAACCGTGGCGTGGCGGGCATCCCGATCACGGGTTGGCGCCACCGAATCCACTGGGTGGGCGGAAAGGACAGGATCGCCCCAGGCTGGCCGACATAGACGTTGTCGAATCCGTCGAACAGCGGGCCGAAGAATCCGCCGCCCTGGTACAGCCGGGTACACCAGCGTTGCCTGCCGTTGTTGTTGTTCTCCCACTCCATCAGCGAGCAGCCATCCCGGGTTTGGCCGTTGAGCGCCATCCAGCCCCGTCCGCTCAACGCCGGCCCGGCCCCCAGCGCTCCCTTGACCGACCGGGTCCAGCCCAGCGTCAGGTTCTCCGCGCCGGCCGCGCCGGTGTAGCTGCTGTTGGACGCGTCGCCGTATTGGGCGGACCAACCCGGGGCCGCCGCGGCGTCGACCCACGAGTCGGTATTGCCGCAGCCGCCGAGCAGGACGGCGAGAGCGGCCGCCGACACCGTCGAGACCAGACGCTTCAGGCCGCCGCGGGGATGACGCCAGGACACGGTGGTGATTCCCCAATCCTTCTGCGAAAGCGAGTCCAGGTGAGGGTAACCTGTGGCACCCAAATGGCTCGCGTAGGCTTTCCGGCCATGACGACCATGTGGGGCGCTCCGATCCACAAACGCTGGCGGGGCTCACGGCTGCGCGACCCCCGCCAGGCCAGGTTCCTGACCCTGGCGTCGCTGCGGTGGGTGTTGGCCAACCGGGCCTACACCCCGTGGTATCTGGTGCGGTACTGGCGGCTGCTGAAGTTCAAGCTGGCCAACCCGCACATCATCACCCGTGGCATGGTGTTCCTGGGCAAGGGTGTGGAGATTCAGGCCACGCCGGAGCTGTCCCAGCTGGAGATCGGCCGCTGGGTGCACATCGGCGACAAGAACACCATCCGGGCGCACGAGGGCTCGCTGCGGATCGGCGACAAGGTGGTGTTGGGTCGTGACAACGTCATCAACACCTATCTGGACATCGAACTCGGCGATTCGGTGCTGATGGCCGACTGGTGCTATGTGTGCGACTTCGACCACAAGATGGACGACATCAACCTGCCGATCAAGGATCAGGGCATCATCAAGAGCCCGGTGCGGATCGGGCCGGACACCTGGGTGGCGGCCAAGGTGACGGTGCTGCGCGGCACCAGCGTCGGCCGCGGCTGCGTGCTGGGGTCCCACGCCGTGGTCAAGGGCAACATCCCGGATTACTCGATCGCCGTCGGCGCACCGGCCAAGGTGGTCAAGAATCGCAAGCTGTCGTGGGAGTCCTCGGCGGCCGAGCGCGCCGAACTGGCCGCCGCGCTGGCCGACATCGAACGCAAGAAGGCGGCCCGCTAAGTCCGGCGCGTTAACCCGGGCGGATATGCTGCACACCGTCATGGACCCTGAGCAGCATGCCGACGACCGGGCCGCGCTGGAGTCGGTGCTATCGGCCGATTTGCGGGAGCTGACCGCCGAATCCGATGAGATCGGCCGGTTGTTCGCCGGCGCGCACGACGTGCGACCCACCGATTTTCGCGCGCTGCTGCACATCATGGTGGCCGAGACCGCCGGGCAGCCCATCAGTTCCGGCGAACTCGGTCAACGGATGGGGCTGTCGGGCGCGGGCATCACCTACCTGGTGGACCGGCTGATCGACTCCGGTCACGTCCGGCGCGACGCGCACCCCGGCGACCGACGCAAGGTCATCCTGCGGTACGCCGACCGCGGGCTGGCCACCGCCCGTGCGTTTTTCACCCCGCTGCAGCGGCACACCCAGGCCACGCTGGCCGACCTGCCCGACACCGACCTGGCGGCCGCGCACCGGGTGTTTGGCGCCCTCACGACGGCGATGCGCCGCTTCCAGGACGATCTGTCCAAGCCCTGAGCGCCGGGTGGTCAGCGCCGATGACGCCCGCCGGCGGTGTCGGGCGGCGGTGGGCGCACGGCGGGCCACCAGATCCGGTCGCCAATCAGCGCGAAAAGCGCCGGAATGACCACGGTGCGAACGACGAAGGTGTCCAGCAGAATGCCGAGGCCGACGATGATGCCCAGCTGGGTCAACACGATCAACGGCAGCACCCCAAGCACGCCGAACACCGCGGCCAACACCACCCCGGCGCTGGTGATGACGCCGCCGGTGGCCGCCACCGCCCGGACCATGCCGTCGCGGGTGCCGTGTTCGGGGGTCTCCTCGCGCGCCCGGGTCACCAAGAAGATCGTGTAGTCGACGCCGAGCGCCACCAGAAACAAGAAGGCGAACAACGGTGTGCTGTTGTCCAGCGCGGGAAAGCCGAACACGTGGATGCTGGCCCAGCCGCCCAGGCCGAGCGCGGCCACCGCGCTGAGCACGGTGGCGGCGACCAGCAGCGGCGGCGACAGCACCGCCCGCAGCAGCGCGTACAGCACCACCAGCACCACCAGCAGAATTGCCGGGATCACCACCCGCCGGTCGCGGGCCGCGGCGTCGCGCACGTCGAGTGCTTGCGCGTCCGAGCCGCCCACGACGGCGTGCGGATCCACCGCAGCGACCGAATCCCTCAGGGCGCCAACGACCTTGAATGCGCCGGTGCTGGACGGGGCGGCGTCGATGACCACCGACCACTTGGTTAGCCCGGTGGGCGACTGACCGGCCGGGCGCGCCGACACCACGCCGGGGACGGCGGTGATGCGCCGCTGGATCTCACCGCCGCGGTCGCTGGACGCGAGCACCACGGTCGGGTCGGAGGCTCCGCCGGGGAAGTGCGCGGCCACCGTGTCGAATCCAATAACCGAGTCGGCGCGCAGCCGGAACTGCTCGGTCTGAGACAGTCCGAGGTGGGTGGCTAGCAGCCCGGCCGTCGACGCGGCCAACACGGTGACCGCCAGCGCACAGATCGGGCCGGGTCGGCGGCCGACCCCGTCGGCGATCCGGCGCCAGATCCCGGTCGCCGCCGCCGGCGCTTCATCAGCGCGGGGAATGAACGGCCAGAACACTTTTCGACCACTCATCGCCAGCAGCGGCGGCAACACGAGCAGCACGAATATCGCCGCGACGGCCAGGCCGCACGCCGCGCACAGCCCCAGGCTGCGGGTACTCGGGGTGATCGCGGTGAGCAGCTTCAGCAGGGCCAGCACGACGGTGGCGTTGCTGGCCAGGATCGCCGGGCCGGCGGCGCGCACCGCCCGGCGCAACGCGGTGCGGTGATCGGCGCGCCCGCCCAATTCGTCGCGGTAGCGCGACATCAACAGCAGCGCGTAGTTAGTGCCGGCGCCGAACACCAGCACGCTGGTGATACCGGACGTCGAGCCGTCCAGGGTGACCCCGGCGGCCGCGGCGACATGCCCGCCGACCACGGTGGCCACCTGATCGGCCAGCGCAATCACCGTCAGCGGCAGCAGCCACAACACCGGTGAGCGGTAGGTGACGATCAGCAGCAGCGCGACCACCAACGCGGTCACCACCAGCAGGGTGACGTTGGCGCCGGTGAACGCGTTGGCGATGTCGGCGCCGAACGCCGGGCCCCCGGTGACGTGCCCGACCAGCGGCGCGGGCAGGCCCTCGGCCGCGGCCGCGCGCAACGCGGTTACCGCGTCGGTGAGCGCGAACCCGGACAGCGTGGCGCTCAACGACACGGTGGTGATCGCCGCCTTGCCGTCGCGGGACGGCACCACCGGTGCCGGCGGGTCGGCCAGTGCCTGCGGAACCCGGCGCATGCGATCGCGGGCCTGCTCGGCGGCGCGCAGATCCGCGGGCGTCAACACCGACCCGTCGCGGCGGGTGGTGACCAGGATCACCGCGGCCGCATCACCGCCGGGGAACTCGCTCAGTGTGGCGGCGGCCCGGGCGGACTCGGCGTCGGTGGGCAGCGCCTCCGGCGACTGGGTGGCCGCGGCGTTGCCGCCGCCGAACCCCAGCAGCGCACCGGCCACCACCAGGAGTGCGGCGGCCAGCAACCAGGAACGACGCCCGCTCACGGCGGCGGACAGGCGCTGCCACACCATACGGCGAGCATTTCATTGGTTTAAAAATCAATCAACTGAACAAATTGGGCGTAACGTGCTCAACGGCAACCGTTCCACGGGACTCGGAATATCCAGCCACGTCTCGGAACCAGAGGATCGGCATGCGTACCTCGACATTGATCTGCACCGCCAGCGCGGTGGCCGCCGCCGCGGCGGTCGGCGGGTTGGCCAGCGGGCCATCGGTTCGGTCGGCATGTGCTGTCCACGCACATCTGGCTGCTCAACCGCCGACGTCAACCTAGCTGACTGTCGAATTTCATTACTCGGTAAGGGTTCTGGGAGGTTTCAATGCCAGCTCATGGAATGGGTCGGATCAGCGCGGCGCTCTGGGCGACGGTCGGCGCCGGGGCATGGGTGTGCCTGTCGGCGCTGCAGGCCGCGCCCGCGGCGGCTGACAGCTCCACCGACGAGTTGGCCTTCATCATGGGCGGCACCTTGAACCCGGATCCCGCGCCCAGTTACGTCACCGCCATCAACGAGGCCTATATCCAGTCCAACCCGCTGTTCGCCGGCTATACCCCGTTCGGGTTGTACACCCCCGAAGGCGTCGACATTCCGTTCCTGAGCGGTCTGACCCTCGATCAGTCGGCAGCCCAGGGCGAGGTGATTCTCAACGACGCCATCCTGGGCCGGCCCGCGGGCAGCGACACCCTGGTGTTCGGCTACTCACAGAGCGCGGTCATCGCCACCCTGGAGATGAACGCCCTTGATGCGCTGCCCGCCGACGAACGACCCAGCCCCGATGACCTGTCCTTTATGCTCACCGGCGACCTCGACAATCCCGACGGCGGCATCTTCGAACGGTTCGCGGTCAACATCCCGATTCTCGGGATCCCGTTCTACGGCGCGACTCCCGCGGACACCCCCTACCCGACGGACATCTACACCGGGCAATACGACGGCGCCGCCGATTTTCCGCAATACCCGCTCAACGTGGTGGCCGACCTCAACGCGCTGCTGGGGGCGGCCTACGTGCATACCCAGTACGCGAATCTCACGGCCGCCCAGATCCAAAGCGCGGTGCCGTTGGCCACGTCGCCGGGCTACGACGGGGTCACCCACTACTACATGATCCCGACCCAAGATCTGCCGTTGGTCGAGCCGTTGCGGGCGATCCCGCTGGTGGGCAAGCCGCTGGCCGACCTGCTCCAGCCGGATCTGACCGTGCTGGTCAATTTGGGGTATAACCCCAACGGCTACGCCGACGTGCCCACCCCCGCGCAGCTGCTGCCCGGTTTCAGCCCGCTGGCCGACATCGAACAACTCGCCAAACCGCTGCTCAACGGCCTCGGCGTCTATCTGCCCGAGTATCCGAGCGTTCCGGCCCCGGATTTCAACCCGCTCACCATCTTTGGCCAGCTGGTCACCGGCGCCTACCAGGGTGTCAGCGACGCGCTGGTGGATCTGGGCGTGCTGCCGGCGTCGGACTTTGCCACCACCTATCCCGCGGTGAATACCCCGGCCGCGGTGGCCGCGATCGCGTCGGGGTTGGAGCCGTCGATGCTGACCGGCCTCGGCGACACCGTCTCGGGTTGGTTGTCTGGCCTGGCCGCCGACCTGGGGGTGGATCCGGCCTGGTTCACGTCGGTGCTGGACCTGCTGGGCTAACGGGGCTAACCGCTACCGATCCGGCAGCGCGTGCTCGACGATCGGCCGGCGCGGCAGCGGTTCCCGTTCGGCGCGCTTGGCCGCCAGATACACCTGCGCGGTTTCGTCGGCCACGGTGTGCCAGTCGAAGTCGGAGGTGAGCCGTTTTCGGGCGGCCCGCGCCCGGCGCTGGGCGGCCGCCGGATCGTCGAGCACCGCGCGCACCGCGGCGGCCAGCTTGGCGCCGTCGCGCGGTGGGCAGGACACGCCGGTTTCGCCGTTGATGACGGCCTCGCCCAGTCCGCCCACGTTGGAGGTCACCAGCGGGGTGCCGGCCGCGGCGGCCTCCAGCGCGGCCAGGCCGAACGGCTCGTAGTGGCTGGGCAGCACCGCGGCATCGGCCCGGTGCAGCAACGCCAGCAGCTCGTCGTGGTCGAGCCGCCCGACGAACCGGGTCGCCTTGAGCACCCGGTGCTTTCGGGCGCACTCGAGCAGCCAGTCCTGCTGGGTGCCGTCTCCGGCGATGGTCAGCGTGGTGCCCGGGTGGGCCCGCCGGATCCGTGGCAGCGCCGCGATCGCCTCCTGGACGCCCTTCTCGTACTCCAGCCGCCCCACATACGCCAGCTCCGGCGGCCCGGTGCGGGGCCGCCGCGGCGCGAACGGCCACCGGGCTGCATCGATTCCGTTGCGGATGACGGTGGTTTCGGCCAGGCCGGGGCCGAACAGCTCGGAGATCTCGTCGCGCATCGACGCCGAACAGGTGATCAGCGAATCGGATTCGCGCACCAGCCAGGATTCCACCGCGTGCACCTGCCGGCTCAACCGCCCGGAGACCCAGCCGGAATGTCGCCCGGCTTCGGTGGCGTGAATCGTGGAAACCAGTGGCACGTCGTAGAATTCGGCCAGCGCGATCGCCGGGTGCGCCACCAGCCAGTCGTGGGCGTGCACCAGGTCGGGTCGCCAAATCTGCTGGCCGCCGTGGGTCTTCAGCGACAGCCCGGCGCGGACCATGGCGTGGCCCATGGCCAGCGTCCACGCCATCATGTCCGGTCCGAAGGAAAACTCGTGCGGGTCCTGCGCGGCGGCGACCACCCGCACGCCCTCGCTGACCTCGTCGGACGACGGGTGGGTGCTGGGGTCGGTGTCGGTCGGGCGTCGGGACAGCACGACGACGTCGTGCCCGGCGGCGGCCAGCGCGGTGGACAGGTGATGGACGTGCCGGCCCAGCCCGCCGATCACCACCGGCGGGTACTCCCACGACACCATCAGGATCTTCACCGCGGCAGCCTCCGAGCGTCCAGGGCGCCGAACAGGCCGTCGGCGCGGTTCCAACCGTCGGCCAGCCGCTGCGCGGTGTCGCGGCGGCCCGACGCCAGCGCCCCGGCGATCTCCCGGGTGGCATGCGCGTGCAGATGCGCCCGATACCGGGCGTAGTCGGCGGCAGAGTCCTTGCTCACCATAAACGGCCAGTCGCTGGACACCGTAAGCAGTGTCTCGCGCAGGATCTGGTCGGCGACCTGATCCCGGCCGGTGGGGCCATCCAACGTCTGGGTCAGCGCCTTGTCGACGGTGGACAGCGCGGTGTCCACCACTTCGGCGTTGAGCTGCACCAGATCGGCCACCTTGTCGCCGGTCCACACCTGCCAGTCTTTGCCCGAACCCCAAGAGCTGGGCGGCAATTGGACCGGGGCGCCGACATAGCCGGCACTGATCGCGTCGGACAGGGTGCCCACCTGCACCCCGGCGGCCGGCAGCGCCCGCAGCACCCGCTCCAGCCACAGCGGGCCCTCATACCACCAGTGGCCGAACAGCTCGGTGTCGAACGCGGCGATCACATGCGCGGGCTGCCCGATCCGTTCGGACTCCGACTGCAGCCGGCGCCGGACCACGTCGACGAAGTCGGCGACGTGACCGTCCACGGCGGCCGCGGCGCGCTGCGGGTCGTAGGGCGCCTTGTCCTGCGGCGGCACGCTGCGGCCGGTGACCCGGGCCGGTTTGAGTCCGGTGCGGTGGTCGTGGGTGTGAAAGTCGCGGTAGGAGCCGTGGCCGGGATACCCCGACTTCGGCGACCACACCCGGTAGCTGACGGTCAGATCCCGCCCGAACGCGACGACGTCGCTTCCCCCGACCGGGCGGCCCAGCGCGGTGTCGCCGTGCAGCGACGGGCCGTCGACCATGAAATGCGACACCCCGGCGGCGGCGTAGTCGTGTTCCATCCCGGGGGCGTAGGCGCATTCGGGCGCCCAGATGCCGGCGGGGGTGTGCGCCAGCCGGTGCCGGGCGTCGGCCAGGCCTTCGCGCAGCGAGAACTCGCGCAGCCGCGGGTTCAGCAGCGGCTGAAACGGGTGGGCCAGCGGGCCGCCCAGCAACTCCACGGTGCCGGCCTCGACCAGTTCGCGCAGCGGCGGGCTGGCGCCGTGCCGCCACCGGGTGCCGAAGTCGTCCAGTGCCTGCTCGGCGGCGGCGCATTCATGAATCCCGAAGCTGCGCAACGGTTCTGCCAGTGTGGTGGCCTCCACCGCGCGCAGCTGCCAGTTGGCCAGCCAGTGGTGCATGCCGTCCAGGCAGTACGGGTCGTCGAGTTGGGCGGCGACCACCGGGGTGACCCCCAGGGTGATCAGCCGGTGCCGGTCCTCGTCGGCCAGGGTGCGCAGCACCCGCAGCAGCGGCAGGTAGGACGCCGACCAGGACTGATACAGCCATTCCTCGCCGACCGGCCAGCGGCCGTGATGGGCCAGCCACGGCAGGTGGGTGTGCAGCACCAGGGTGAACAGGCCGGGTACCGGCGCGGCGGCAGAGTTCGTCACGGCCGCACCGCGATCGCCACCAGATCCAGGCTGTCGTCGATGTTGCGCTGCCCGGCCTCGAGCAGGTCGAAGTCGGCGGTGGTGATCCCGGCAACGTCGGCCAGCAGCTGGTCCGGCCAGGCGGCGTCGGCCACCGCCCGGGCGATCTGCGCGTCGATGATGGAGCCCCCATGTCGGGCGTCGAGGTCGGCCAGCCGGGGCCCATGGAAAACCCCGTGCATCGAGGCCACCGAGAATCCGCCGTCGACCAGCAGCTCGGTCAGCTCGGCGGCGTTGAGCTCGCGGGTGTGGAACGGGTTGATCGGGGTGTCGCGGCCGGGGGAGAAGGTGATCCGGTTGGGGGTGGACACCATCAGCAGTCCGCCCGGGCGCAGCACCCGCGCGCACTCGGCGATGAACTGGGCCTGATCCCACAGGTGCTCGATGACCTGGAAGTTGACGACGACGTCCACCGCGCCGTCGGGCAGCGGCAGCTCGGCGAGGTTGCCGTGCATCACCTGCACCCGCGGATAGCGGGCCCGCACATGGGCCACCGTGGTCTCGTCGTAGTCCAGGCCGATCACCCGGTGGGCGACGTCGGCGATCAGGTCGGCGCCGTAACCCTCCCCGCAGCCGGCCTCCAATACCTCGCGATCCGCGCAGCGCGGCGCCAGCCGCTGGTAGACCACCTCGTGGCGGCGGAACCAGTAGTTCTCCTCGGCCAGGCCGGGGATGGTGCGTTCGCCGGTCAGCGCCAAGGTGTCGGCGTTGGGCGCGGTGCCGGTATCGGGACCGTCGGTAGCGGATGTGCTCATTGCAACAGGCAGGCTATCGGTGAAGCGCACCGTTGGCGAACGGTTCACCCCGACGGGCAGGCAATCGGTGCAGTACGACCCGCTATGGTGTACGAGCGAACCGCATAAAGTTACCCGTGAGTAACATCGTTGTGCGGGGGCGTGACCGTGACCCAAGTTTTGCGACCCTGGGGGTTGCAAGACTTCCTTCGAGGAGGACGAGCCAGTCTCATGACGAACATCGTGGTCCTGATCAAACAGGTCCCAGACACATGGTCGGAGCGCAAGCTCACCGACGGTGATTACACCCTTGACCGCGAGGCCGCCGACGCGGTGCTCGACGAGATCAACGAGCGTGCCGTCGAAGAAGCTCTGCTGATCCGCGAGAAAGAGGGTGGCGAGGGGTCGGTGACCGTGCTGACCGCCGGCCCGGAGCGCGCCACCGAGGCGATCCGCAAGGCCCTGTCGATGGGTGCCGACAAGGCCGTGCACCTCAAGGACGACGGCCTGCACGGCTCCGACGTGGTGCAGACCGCGTGGGCGCTGGCCCGCGCGCTGGGCACCATCGAGGGCACCGAGCTGGTGATCGCCGGTAACGAGTCCACCGACGGTGTGGGCGGAGCGGTGCCGGCCATCATCGCCGAATACCTGGGCCTGCCGCAGCTGACCCACGTGCGCAAGGTGACCCTGGAAGACGGCAAGATCACCGCCGAGCGCGAAACCGACGACGGGGTGTTCACCCTGGAGGCGGCGCTGCCGGCGGTGGTCAGCGTCAACGAGAAGATCAACGAGCCGCGTTTCCCGTCCTTCAAAGGCATCATGGCCGCCAAGAAGAAGGAAGTCACCGTGCTCACGCTGGCCGAGATCGGCGTCGAGGCCGACGAGGTGGGCGTTGCTAACGCCGGGTCGACGGTGACCGCGTCGACCCCCAAGCCGCCGAAGACCGCCGGTGAGAAGATCACCGACGAAGGCGAGGGCGGCACCAAGATCGCCGAGTACCTGGTTGCCCAGAAGATCATTTAAGACGAGAGCGATATAACCCATGGCTGAAGTACTGGTGCTCGTTGAGCACGCCGACGGAGCGCTGAAGAAGGTCAGCTCCGAATTGATTACCGCCGCCCGCGTTTTGGGCGAGCCGGCCGCCGTCGTGGTGGGCGGCACGGGCGCGGCCGCGCCCCTGGTCGACGGGCTCAAGGCGGCCGGCGCCGCCAAGATCTACGTCGCCGAGTCCGAGACCGCGACCAGCTACCTGATCACCCCGGTGGTCGACGTGCTGGCCGCGCTGGCCGAGTCGGCCACCCCGGCCGCGGTGCTGCTGGCCGCCAACGCCGACGGCAAGGAGGTCGCCGGGCGGCTGGCCGCCCGGATCGGGTCGGGTCTGCTGGTTGACGTGGTCGACGTCAAGGAGGGCGCCAAGACGGTGCACTCCATCTTCGGTGGTGCGTTCACCGTGGACGCGCAGGCCAACGGCGACACCCCGGTGATCACCGTGCGGGCCGGATCCATCGAGCCGGAGCCGGCCGATGGGGCCGGTGAGCAGGTCACCGTCGAGGTGCCCGAACCGGCCGAGAATGCGACGAAGGTCACCTCGCGGGAGCCCGCCGTCGCCGGCGACCGGCCGGAACTGACCGAGGCCCCGATCGTGGTGGCCGGTGGTCGCGGTGTGGGCAGCGCGGAGAACTTCTCGGTGGTCGAGGAGCTGGCCGACTCGCTGGGTGCCGCCGTCGGCGCCTCGCGTGCCGCGGTGGACTCCGGCTACTACCCGGGCCAGTTCCAGGTGGGCCAGACCGGTAAGACGGTGTCGCCGCAGCTGTACATCGCGTTGGGTATCTCCGGGGCGATCCAGCACCGCGCCGGGATGCAGACGTCCAAGACGATCGTCGCGGTCAACAAGGACGAAGAGGCGCCGATCTTCGAGATCGCCGACTACGGCATGGTCGGGGACCTGTTCAAGGTCACCCCGCAGCTGACCGAGGCGATCAAGGCCCGCAAGGGCTAGCTTCTTCTGCGTGAGCAGACGCAAAAGCCCCCGCACACCTAGTGTGTCGGGGGCTTTTCCGTCTGTTCGCGGGCGTGACGACGAGGTGCCAGTCTTAGCGCATCACACATGCGACGGGAAAGGGACACCATGAAAATCACCGTGATCGGTGCCAGCGGGCAGATCGGCGCCAAGGTCGTCGCGCTGTTGGGCGCCGCCGGACACGAGACGGTGGCAGCGTCGCGCCACTCCGGTGCGGACGTGCTCACCGGCAGCGGCCTGGCCGAGGCGTTGGCCGGTGCCGACGCGCTGGTCGACGTGGTCAACTCCCCGGATTACGCCGACGACCCGGTGCGGGAGTTCTTCACCACGTCCGCCACCAACCTGGTGGCCGCCGCCACGGCCGCCGATGTCGGCCACTACGTCGTGTTGTCCATCGTGGGCTGCGACGGGCTGCCCGACAGCGGGTACATGCGCGCCAAGGTCGCCCAGGAGCGGATCATCGCCGAATCCGGGCTGCCGTACACGATCGTGCGCGCCACCCAGTTCCACGAGTTCGCCGACGGCATCACCGCGTCCCTGACCGTCAACGGCGAAGTCCGGGCCCCCGAGGGCCTGATCCAGCCCGTCGCCGGCGCCGAGGTGGCCGCCGAAGTCGCCCGCGCCGCCCAGGCCGCACCGGTCGACGGCATCGTCAACATCGGCGGCCCGGAGAAGATGACCTTCGTCGAGCTGGCCACCCTGGCGCTGGCGCACCGCGGTGCGAGCCTGCCGATCGTCGTCGACCCGTCGGCGGTCTACTTCGGCACCCAGGTCGGCGATACCGGGCTGGTCACCGGTGAGGGTGCGACCCTGGGCAGCATCCGGTTGGCCGACTGGCTGGCCGGGCAGTGAGCATTTCTTGGCGCCGACTGTGCGGCGTCATCCGCTTTAGGGCGGTAGAGCGGATGAGATCGCACCGTCGCGGCCGCCCCGGTGCAGCCTGACTGCTCGGCCACTATTCACCCACCCGTCACGCGGTGATTGCCGTCGCGCCCAACGGCTGCGCGACCGTGCTGGCTATGAGCACTGGTTCTGTACTCATCGCCGCCGATCCCACCCCCTCCTCGACCGACACCCCGCGCTATTCGCTGCTGCTGTCCACCGACCCCGCGTTGATCGAGGCCGCGCAGCGGCTGCGCTACGAGGTGTTCAGCACCGAGCCGGGCTTTGCCCTGTCCGACACCGCCGACGGCGTCGACGCCGACCGGTTCGACGAGTATTGCGATCACCTTCTGGTCCGTGACGACAGCACCGGGGCGCTGGTCGGCTGCTACCGGATGCTGCCCCCGACCGGCGCGGTCGCCGCCGGAGGCCTTTACACCGCAACCGAATTCGACGTCACCGCGCTGGACCCGCTGCGGCCGTCGCTGGTCGAGATGGGCCGCGCGGTGGTGCGCACCGGGCACCGCAACGGCGCGGTGGTGCTGCTGATGTGGGCCGGCATCCTGGCCTACCTGGACCGGTGCGGCTACGACTACGTCACCGGCTGCGTGTCGGTCCCGGTTTACGGCGACGGCCCGCCGGGCAGCCAGCTGCGCGGGATCCGCGACTTTGTGCAGCGCCGCCACGCCTCGCCCTACCGGCTGACGCCCTACCGGCCGGTGCGCATCGACGGGCGCAGCCTCGACGACATCGCGGCCCCGCCCCGCCCGGTGCTGCCGCCGCTGCTGCGCGGCTACCTGCGGCTGGGCGCCCGCATCTGCGGTGAACCGGCCCACGACCCGGCCTTCGGGGTGGGCGACTTCCCGGCGCTGCTGGCCAAACGCGACGCCGACACCCGCTACTTGCGGCGGCTGCGGTCGGTGGCCGCCGCCGCCGATATCGCCGCCCCGGCGATATGACCCCGGCCCTCGACCACCCCTGGCTGCCGCGGGCGGTCTGCACCACCGCCGGCTGCGTGCGCACTGGCGCCGACCGATCCAGCCCGCTGGTGGTGGCGGCCCGCATCGCGCTGGCGGTGCTGCTGGTGCCGGGGTTGCCGCTGCTGGCGGTGCCGATGCCGGGCCGCGCCCGGCTGCAGCGCGGCTGCTGCCGGGCGGTGCTGCGTTGCTTCGGGGTGCGAATCGCGGTGTCGGGCGGGCCGATTCGCAACCTGCGGGGCGTACTGGTGGTCAGCGGCCACGTCTCCTGGCTGGACGTCTTCGTGATCGGCGCGGTGCTGCCCGGCTCGTTCGTGGCACGCGCCGATTTGATCAGCTGGCCCGCCCTGGGGCTGCTGGCCCGCATCATGCGGATCATCCCGATCGAGCGGGCCAGCCTGCGGCGGTTGCCGGGCGTGGTCGCCATGGTCGCGGCCCGGCTGCGCGCCGGGCGCACCGTGGTGGCCTTCCCGGAGGGCACCACCTGGTGCGGTCAGCCGCATCCGGGGGCGGGACGGTTCTACCCGGCGATGTTTCAGGCCGCGATCGACGCGGGTCGGCCGGTGCAGCCGCTGCGGCTGACCTATCGGCGCAGCGACGGATCCCCGTCGACCCTGCCGGCGTTTGTCGGCGACGACACCCTGGTGTCCTCGATGCGCCGGCTGATCGTGGCGCGGCGCACCGTGGCGCAGGTGCATGTCGCGGCGCTGCAGCTGCCGGGCACCGATCGCCGCGACCTGGCCGGGCGCTGCCAGACCGCGGTGCGCGACGATCGAGGGCATGGACACTCAGCGCGAGCGGATGCTGCACGGGGAGTGGTATCGGCCTGACGACCCGGAGCTGGTCGCCAGCCGCGCCGCCTGCCAGCGCGTCCTGGAGGCGTTCAACACCACCGGGGTCGACGACGAGCAGCGCCGCCACCAGCTGCTCGGTGACCTGCTGGGCTCGCTGGGGGCCGGGACGACGATCCTGCCGCGCTTTCAGTGCGACTACGGGACCTACATCCACATCGGCGCCCACAGCTTCGTCAACTACGACGCGATCCTGCTGGACTGCGCGCCGATCCGCATCGGCAACGACGTCTCGATCGGCCCCCGCGCGCAACTGCTCACCGCCCTGCACCCCGTCGACGACCACGACGCCCGACGCGATGGGTGGGAGTCGGCGTCGCCGATCGTGATCGGGGACAACGTGTGGCTGGGCGGGGGAGTGATCGTGTGCCCCGGCGTGACCATCGGTGACAACGCGGTGATCGGGGCGGGCAGTGTCGTCACCCGGGATGTGCCGGCGTCGGTGCTGGCCGTCGGCAACCCGTGCCGGGTGATCCGGGCGCTGCCGTAGCGACCATCGGCCCAGGTGGGGCCCGCGAGCTGCGCCGGTATCCTAGGCAGGTCATGGTCTACCTGGATCACGCTGCCACCACCCCGATGCACCCCGAAGCCATCGAGGCGATGACGGCTGCGCTGGCGACCGTCGGTAACGCGTCCTCGCTGCACACCGCCGGGCGGGCGGCGCGCCGGCGGATGGAGGAATCCCGCGAGACCATCGCGGCCCTGCTGGGGGCGCGTCCCTCGGAGGTGATCTTCACCGCGGGCGGCACCGAAAGCGACAATCTGGCCGTCAAGGGCATCTACTGGGCCCGTCGCGACGCCGACCCGCGCCGTCGTCGCATCGTCACCACCGCGGTCGAGCACCACGCGGTGCTCGACGCGGTGACCTGGCTCGCCGAGCACGAGGGCGCCGAGGTGACCTGGCTGCCCACCGCCGCCGACGGGTCGGTGTCCCCGGCCGCGCTGCGGGCGGTGCTGCAGGACCACGATGACGTCGCGCTGGTGACGGTGATGTGGGCCAACAACGAGGTGGGCACCGTGTTGCCGATCCCCGAACTCGCTGCGATCGCCGCCGAGTTCGACGTTCCGATGCACACCGACGCCGTGCAGGCGGTGGGTCAGCTGCCGGTGTCGTTTGCCGCCAGCGGCTGCGCGGCGCTGAGCGTGACCGCACACAAGTTCGGCGGCCCGCCCGGGGTGGGCGCGCTGTTGTTGCGCCGCGACGTCGGCTGCGTTCCGTTATCCCACGGCGGCGGTCAGGAACGCGACATCCGTTCCGGCACACCCGATGTCGCCGGCGCCGTCGGGATGGCCGCGGCGCTGCGGGTCGCCGTCGACGGGCTGGAGACCAACGGTGCGCGGCTGCGCGGGCTGCGGGACCGGCTCATCGACGCCGTGCTGACCCAGATCGACGACACCGTGCTCAACGGTGCCCGCGAGCCGCGGCTGCCCGGTAACGCGCACTTCACCTTCGCCGGCTGCGAAGGCGATGCGCTGTTGATGTTGTTGGACGCCAACGGGATCGAATGCTCGACCGGATCGGCCTGCACCGCTGGGGTGGCGCAGCCGTCGCATGTGCTGATCGCGATGGGCGCCGACCCGGCCAGCGCCCGCGGGTCGCTGCGACTGTCGTTGGGGCACACCAGCGTCGACGCCGACATCGACGCGGCGCTGCAGGTGCTGCCCGCGGCGGTGGCCCGCGCCCGCCAAGCCGCGTTGGCCAGCGCGGGGGTGTCCCGATGAGGGTGCTGGCCGCGATGAGCGGCGGCGTGGACTCCTCGGTGGCCGCCGCGCGGATGGTCGACGCCGGTCACGACGTGGTCGGTGTGCATCTGGCGTTGTCCAGCGCGCCCGGGACGCTGCGCACCGGATCGCGGGGCTGCTGCTCCAAGGAGGACGCCGGCGACGCCCGCCGGGTCGCCGACGTGCTGGGAATCCCCTTCTACGTCTGGGATTTCGCCGACAAGTTCAAAGAGGACGTGATCGACGACTTCGTCGAGTCCTATGCCCGCGGGGAGACGCCCAACCCGTGTGTGCGGTGCAACGAGCGGATCAAGTTCTCCGCCCTGGCGGCGCGGGCGGTGGCGCTGGGCTTCGACACGGTGGCCACCGGCCACTACGCCCGGCTGTCGGACGGGCGGCTGCGCCGGGCCGTCGACACCGACAAGGACCAGTCCTACGTGCTGGCGGTGCTGACCGCCGAGCAGCTGCGCCATGCCGCGTTCCCGGTCGGCGACACCCCCAAGCCGGCCATTCGGGCCGAGGCGGCCCGTCGCGGCCTGGCGGTTGCCGATAAGCCCGACAGCCACGACATCTGCTTCATCCCGTCCGGGGACACCCAGGCGTTCCTGGGCGCCCAGATCGGGGTGCGCCGCGGCAACGTGATCGATGCCGCCGGCACCGTGCTCGCCGAACACGACGGGGTGCACGGCTTCACCATCGGCCAGCGCAAGGGGCTGGGCATCGCCGGGCCCGGACCGGACGGCCGGCCGCGCTACGTCACCGACATCGACGCCGCCACCGGCACCGTGACCGTCGGCGCCGCCGCCGACCTGGCGGTGTGGCGCCTGGTCGGGGATCGGCCGGTCTTCACCTCGGGCACCGCGCCGACCGGACCGGTGCCGTGCGTGGTGCAGGTGCGCGCCCACGGCGATACGGTGGCCGCGGTCGCCGAAGTGGCCGGCGGGCGGCTTTCGGTGCGGTTGACCGATCCGCTGCGCGGGGTGGCCCGCGGCCAGACGCTGGTGTGCTACCGCCCGGACGCCGACGGCGACGAGGTGATCGCCAGCGCCACCATCGCCGAGACGGCCTGACCACCCCGCGTTCGCGCCGAGTGCGCGCTGGTGGCGGAAATCCGCCCGAAACTCCGCCCTGGTTTCACGTTCGGTGCACATCGGCCAGCCCATCCAGCGCGGCGAGCGTGTCGGCGTCCAGGCGCAGCTCGGCGGCGGCGACGTTCTCGGCCAAGTGCGCGGCGTTGGCGGTGCCCGGGATCAGCAGCACCCGCGGGTCGTGCGCCAACAGCCACGCCAGCCCGACCTGGGCGGGCGTGGCGTGCCGGGCGGCGGCGGCCGCGATCACGGCGGGATGGTCGGTGACCTTCCTGATGCTGGCGAAGGCCTCGGCCGCTTGGCGGTCGGGGACCGCCCCGGTTCCGACAAAGGCGGACCCCAGCGGAAAGAACGGCACCCACGCCAGCTCATGTTCGCGGCACACCTGCAGCAGCGGTTCATCGGAGCGCTGCAGCACGTTGTAGTAGTTCTGCACGCACACGATGCCGGCGGGCAGCGCCTGATTCAGCTGGTCCAGGCTGACATGGCTCAGGCCGATCGCGGCGATCTTGCCCTCGTCGCGCAGCGCAACCAGCTCGGCGAGCTGCGCCGCGAGATCGACGCGCTGCTCCTCGGTGGCCACCAGGCCGGGGCCGGCGTCGGCGCGGCGCAGGTTCACCACCGGCAGCCGGTCGATGTTCAGGCGGCGCAGGTTGGCCTCCACCTGGGCCCGCAACTGCTCGGGCCGCTGGGCGAGCATCAGCCCGGTGCGCCCGTCGTGCACGGCGCCGACCTTGCTGACCAGCACCAGCTGCTCGGGGTAGGGGTGCAGCGCGGCGCGGATCAGCTCGTTGACCACGCCGTCGCCGTAGAACTCCGCGGTGTCGATGTGGTTGATGCCCAGCTCGATCGCGCGGCGCAGCACGGCCAGCGCCGACGCGCGGTCGGTGTGTTCCAGCTGCATGGCGCCGTAGCCGATGCGGGCCACGGTGCGGCCGGCCAGCTGACCGGTCCTGAAGTCCGTCACTGGTGCGCTCCCGTCGTAGCATGATCATCGGTGATGCGGAGGATCCTCCGCATCCATCACCGTAGCAGAATCGGAGGGCCCTCCGGATATGGTTCGGGAACGTGCCGATGCGCGGCGCAACCGCGAACGGCTCATCGCGGCCGCCGTCACGGCGTTCTCCAGCGGCCAAGACAATGTGGCCCTGGAAGCCATCGCGCGCGCCGCCGGCGTCGGTATCGGCACGCTCTACCGGCACTTTCCGTCCCGCGAGGCGCTGGTCGAGGCGGTGTACCGCCGCGAGCTGGCCCGGTTGTGCGACGGCGCCGACGACCTGGTCGCCGAGCTGGCGCCCGACCGGGCGCTGCGCACCTGGATGGGGCGCTACGTGGAATTCGTGGCCACCAAACGCGGGATGGCCGAGGCGCTGCGCGCGGTGATTGCCGCGGGGGCAATCGCCGCCGTGCAGACCCGCGAACGTCTGAACGCGGCGATCCAGACCCTGCTCGATGCTGGGGCCGCAGCCGGCAGCCTGCGCGCCGATGTGGCGGCCGACGACGTCACCGCCAGCCTGGTCGGTGTCGTGCTGGCTGCGGGCGCACCCGATCAGCGCGAGCAGGCGAACCGGATGTTGGATCTGCTCGTCGATGGGTTGCGTGCCCGGGATGGACAGGAGGCAAGGTGACGGACAATGACTGGCCCGACGAGTTGCGCACGATCGGGGCAATCCGCTTCGCCCGCCGTTCGGCCAACTTCACTGCGGCGGTTCGGTTTTACCGAGAGCTGGTTGGGCTGCCGCTCTATGCGACGTTCGAGGGCAGCTACGGGAGCACCGGAGCGATCTTCGGCCTGCCCGACTCGACCCTGACCTTCGAAATCGTGGCAGCGACCGAGCCGGTCGCGGCCGACGGGCACGACCAGCTGTGCCTGTACTTTCCCGACGCGGCGGCGCGCGATGCGGCGACGGCGCGACTGCGGGCGGCGGGTGTGACACCGGTGGTGTCCCACCCGTACTGGGCGGCGTCCGGCGCGGAAACCTATGCCGACCCCGACGGTCGGGAGGTGGTGTTCGCGCCGTTCGTGTTCGGTGTCAACGAACCGGCGGCCAGCGACGACTCGGGCACGCACTGGACCCGGCCCCGCTGACCGGCTCGCCGAACGTGCACTGGCGGCGAAAATCGAGCCGGAAATCCGCCCTGGGTGCACGCTCGGCGCCGAGGCCACCCGCCGCGGCCGGGTGCGGGTCCAATACGGTTGCTCGGTGAGTGTTTTCGCAACCGCGACCGGTATCGGCTCCTGGCCCGGCACCTCGCCCCGGTCGGCCGCCGAGATCGTCGTCGGTGAGCTGGCCGGCACGCTGGCCCACCTCGTCGAGCTACCCGCCCGCGGGGTGGGCGCCGACATCATCGGGCGCGCCGCGGCGCTGCTGATCGATGTGGCCCTCGACACCGTGCCCCGCGGCTACCGCATCACGGCGCGGCCCGGCAAGGTGACCCGGCGCGCAAAAAACCTGCTCGACGAGGACCTCGACGCGCTGGAGGAAGCCTGGGAGACCGCGGGCCTGCGCGGCAGCGGGCGCCCGGTCAAGGTGCAAGCCCCCGGCCCGCTGACGTTGGCCGCCGAGGTGGAGTTGTCCAACGGGCACCGCGCGGTCACCGACCCCGGTGCGCTGCGCGACCTGGCGGCATCGCTGGCCGAGGGGGTCGCCGCGCACCGCGCGACGCTGTCGCGCCGGCTCGACACCCCGGTGGTGGTGCAATTCGACGAGCCGTCGCTGCCCGCGGCGGTGGCCGGTCGGCTGGCCGGGGTGACCGCCCTGACCCCGGTGCCGCCGGTTGAGGCGGCGGTGGCCGTCGGGCTGCTCGACGAATGTGTGCGTGCCGCCGGCGCCGAGGTGCTGGTGCACAGCTGCGCCCCGGAGCTGCCGTGGAAACTATTGCAGCAGAGTGCCGTTGGTGCCGTGGCGGTGGATGCGACGGCGGTGCGGGCCGCCGATCTCGACGGTATCGCCGAGTTCGTCGACTCCGGACGCACCGTCCTGCTGGGCGTGCTGGCCACCACCGCCCCGGCGCGCACCCCGTCGGTCGAACAGGTCGCCCAGTCGGTGGCCGCGGTGACCGACCGGATCGGGTTCGCCCGCGCGGTGCTGGCCGACCGGATCGGCATCTCCCCGGCCTGTGGACTGGCCGCGGCCACGCCACAATGGGCGCGTGACGCAATCGAATTGGTGCGCAAGGCCGCGCAGGCACTGGCCGCCGACCCCGACGGCATCTAGTTGAGTGATTCCTCAAGCGTGTCGACCCCTGGCGGGTGGACGCCGCGATCGGAAGTTGCCGCAGGTTCATCGATTTCCCAACCGTTAGATTGAGTCCATGAGGACGCGAGGCCGGCGGGTCGCTTGGATTGTGGGATGTGTTGGGCTCCTGGTGGTGGGCTGCGGTTCGGCGGGGCACGGGGCGTCGAGCGCGCAGTCCGGGGCGGCCGGGGCGCATTCGGCGGCGAGCGGGGATCCCAAGGAAACCCTGTTGGCGGCGCTGACGAAGATGGACGGCCTGGACACCTACCAGGCCGAGCAGTCGATGCCGAGCATGGACGTGGGGGCGGGGAGTCCCATGACAACCTCCAGCCACATGGAGGTCTCGGTCAAGGACAACATCGTCGACCAGGTGATGGAGATCAGCGGCGGACCCCTGGGCCCGACCAAGCAGGAATCGCTGATGCGTGGATCGGAATACCTGGTGTGCGGCGGCATCTACAACCAGGCGTTCGGCGAATCCGATCCGTCGGTGACCCCCGACACCTGGTTTCGCGCCCCGGGCGGTGGCCAGGGCGGCACCATGATCGTCACGATGTACTTCGCGCCCGCAGCCCAAGCCCTCACCACGGTCTCCGACCAGGGCACCCAGACGGTCCGCGGCACCGAGGTCACCGAGTACCGCGCAGACCTGGATCCCGCGAAGTTCCGCTCGGCGCTGGGCTCGGAGAAGATCCCGGGCGGAATACCGCCGGACAAGATCCCGCTACCGAAAACGATCGATTACGGCGTCGGCGCCGACGGTTACGTCCACAGCATCGCGCTCGCGCTGGGTGATTCCGCGTCGCCCACCACAATTGAGCTGCACGACTACAACTCGCCGTTGAACCTGCCCAATCCGACCCAGATCGTGGACCTGCCGACGAGCTGAGGTGCTCGGGTGCCGGCGTTGAGGTTGCGCCCACGGCTGTGCCCGAGGCGCCGACCACGACCCTGGCCGCAATCTCAACGCGGCAACCGCCAAGCCGGTGGGACGCCGCGATCGAGCGGCTGCGGGCCTTCGTCGAAGAGTGACCGGGCCGCGGCGTCGCGGCCCTCCGATAACCTGCAAAGGTGAGCTCACCGGAGATCCGACGGCAGTGGCAGGAACTGGCCGACGAGGTGCGCGAGCACCAGTTCCGCTACTACGTGCGCGATGCGCCGATCATCTCCGACGGCGAATTCGACGAGCTGCTGCGTCGGCTGCAGACCCTCGAGGATGAGCACCCCGAACTGCGCACCCCCGATTCGCCGACCCAGCTGGTCGGCGGCGCCGGGTTCGCCACCGATTTCGCCGAGGCCGCGCATCTGGAACGGATGCTGAGCCTGGACAATGTGTTCAGCGCCGAGGAACTCACCGCCTGGGCGGCGCGGATCGCCGACGAGGTCGGCGCCGACGCGCACTACCTGTGCGAGCTCAAGATCGACGGCGTGGCGCTGTCGCTGGTGTACCGCGACGGCCGGCTCACCCGGGCCGCCACCCGCGGCGACGGCCGCACCGGTGAGGACGTCACCCTCAACGCCCGCACCATCGACGACATCCCGGAGCGGCTGGCCGCCAGCGACGACTACCCGATTCCGGCCGTGCTGGAGGTGCGCGGTGAGGTGTTCTTCCGGCTCGCCGACTTCGAGGCGCTCAACGCCAGCCTGGTCGAAGACGGCAAACCGCCGTTCGCCAACCCCCGCAACAGCGCCGCCGGGTCGCTGCGGCAAAAGAACCCCGCGGTGACCGCGCGGCGGCGGCTGCGGATGATCTGCCACGGCGTCGGGCACACCGAAGGGTTCCGCCCGACCACGTTGCACGACGCGTATCTGGCGCTCAAGGCGTGGGGTTTGCCGGTCTCCGAGCACACCACCCAGGTCGACAGCATGGCCGCCGTCCAGCAGCGCATCGACTACTGGGCCGAGCACCGCCACGACGTGATCCACGAGATCGACGGTGTGGTAGTCAAAGTCGACGAGATCGCGCTGCAGCGTCGGCTGGGCTCCACCTCGCGGGCGCCGCGCTGGGCGGTGGCCTACAAGTACCCGCCCGAGGAGGCCACCACCAAGCTGCTCGACATCCGGGTCAACGTCGGGCGCACCGGCCGGGTCACCCCGTTCGCCTACATGACCCCGGTGAAGGTGGCCGGGTCGACCGTGGGCCTGGCCACCTTGCACAACGCCGCGGAGGTCAAACGCAAGGGCGTGCTGATCGGTGACACCGTGGTGATCCGTAAGGCCGGCGACGTGATTCCGGAGGTGCTGGGGCCCGTCGTCGACCTGCGCGACGGCTCCGAGCGCGAATTCGTCATGCCCACCCACTGTCCGGAATGCGGCACCGCCCTGGCCCCGGCCAAGGAAGGCGACGTCGACATCCGCTGCCCCAACTCCCGGTCGTGCCCCGCACAGTTGCGGGAGCGGGTGTTTCACGTCGCCGGCCGCGGCGCCTTCGACATCGAGGCGCTGGGGTATGAGGCGGCCACCGCGCTGCTGGCCGCCGGGGTGATCACCGACGAGGGCGACCTGTTCACCCTCACCGAGGACGACCTGCTGCGCACCGACCTGTTCACCACCAACAAAGGGGTGGTGTCGGCCAACGGCAAACGGCTGCTGGCCAACCTCGACAAAGCCAAGGGCCAGCCGCTGTGGCGGGTGCTGGTGGCGCTGTCCATCCGCCACGTCGGCCCGACCGCGGCCCGCGCGCTGGCCGCCGAGTTCGGCAGCCTGGACACCATCACCGCGGCCTCCACCGAACAACTGGCCGCCGTCGAGGGGGTGGGGCCCACCATCGCCGCCGCGGTCACCGAATGGTTCACTGTCGACTGGCACCGCGCCATCGTCGACAAGTGGCGGGCCGCCGGGGTGCGGATGGCCGACGAACGCGACAGCCGCGTCGAACGCACCCTCGAGGGGCTGTCCATCGTGGTCACCGGCTCGCTGACCGGGTTTTCCCGCGACGACGCCAAGGAGGCGATCGTGACCCGCGGCGGCAAGGCCGCCGGTTCGGTGTCGAAAAAGACCGCCTACGTGGTCGCCGGGGATGCGCCCGGCTCCAAATACGACAAGGCCGTCGAGCTCGGGGTGCCCATTTTGGACGAGGACGGTTTCCGCAAGTTGCTGGCCGAGGGACCGCCGCAAGACCCCGCCTAACCGGCGGGCGATATTCGCGTCAACCGCGGCCTCAGCTCATGCTTACAATTCTCGTGTTTGTCGACCACAGCGCGCGCGGATGTGCTCCGATTTTCCGGTAGCGGTCCTCCCGACGGGTGCTGCTACAGGAGGTTGCTGTGACCGAAGGCCCGGGTTCGCAATTCGGGGGCAATCCCAACCCCGCCGAGGGTTGGGCCTCGCCCAACGCGCCCTGGTCGGGCGGGCAAGCTCAGCCGGGGCAGCCGGCGGCCGGATACCCGTACGGGGGCGGGTATGAGCCCGCCTACCAGCAGCCGGTGTGGTCGCCGACGGGCGGCCCGCAATTCGGTGAGCTGGGCGTCCCCCCGCAGCCGCCGCGCAACCGTAAGCCGCTGATCATCTGGGGCTCGGTGGGCGGCGCGGTCTTGTTGGTGATCATTGTGGTGGTCGCGGTCGTGGCGTTCAGCGGCGGCGGCGAACAAGACACCGCCGGTGGCGTGGTCAAGGCTTACCTGGAAGCACTGGCGAAGGGTGACGCGGACAAGGCGCTGAGCTACAGCAGCGATCAACCCGCGTCGAAGGAGTTGTTGACCGACGAGATCCTGCAAAAGCAGATCGACAAGTGGCCGATCACCGATATCAAAATTCTGGACGACAACGGCAGCTTCGGCCTTGGTCGCGTGCACGTGTCGGCGAAGTTCGGGGATCAGACCTCCGACGAAACCATCTCGGTCAAAAAGTCCGCCAAAAAGTGGAAGCTCGAGCACGCCGCGGTCAAGCTGGATACGAAAAACGCGAGCATCAACAACGCTGCGATGAAGACGTTGACCATCTTCGGGAAACCCGTCGGTGACTCCCCGGTCTACGTGTTTCCCGGCTGGGTCGACATGGGCAGCGACAACCCCAACCTGACGGCCGAGCCGAAGAAGCCGATACTGCTCAATGACCTGTACCTGGGCGACGCGTACCTCAGCGACGTCGAATTCTCCCTCAGCGACAAGGGGAACAAGGCGGTGTCGCAGGCGATTTCGACGAAGTTGCAGCAGTGCACCAGCACGAACCAGCTGTCGCCGCGGGGTTGCCCGCAAAGTGTCTACCAATACGATTTGGTGGACGGCACCGCCGCCTGGGGCACCCCGGATACCAGCAAGCTCAAGCTCGAGCTGCGCGGCTATGACCTCGAGGCGAGCATCACGGGGCAGATCGTGTTCCCGCTGACCGCGCGCACCCGCTCGGGGGATACCTGGACCGGCACCGACACCGAATCGGTGTACGGCAAGGCCGATCTGTCCAAGGACCCGCCGACGGTGGACCTGAGCTGATCGCTCAACCCAGCAGGGTCGCCACAATGCCGGCCAGATAGCCCAGCCGCGCGACCTCCGACGGCCGAAACCCCGGTCCGCCCGGGCGGCCCAGCAGCACCGCGGTGTGCGGATCGCCCAGCGGGGCGGCGGCCAGCGCGGTGTCCATCTCCCGCCACACCGACGGCACCCAGTCGGCGGTGCCGTTCAGTGCTTCGGCGCGGTCCAGCGGCAGCCAGGGCGCGGTGTCCGGCTCGGTTTCCGGCGCACCGGGGCTGCCGACGATGCGCTCGAACCCGGCGGCCGACCCGGCCGGGCTGCCCACCACCGTGCACCAGCCCACCCGCAGCACCCGCGGCGCCTCGTCGGCGAGCACCTGCAGGCGGGCCGCCCGGTCGCCGGCGGCGGCGATGTGGTCGACAAGTTCCAGTTCCCGGTGCGCCTCCAACAGTCCGGTGTGCGGGCGCACGCTGTCCACCCAGATCCCCTGGAGTGCCTCGGCGGCCGTGATCAGCGTGTCCGGCATCGCCCCGGCTGGCAGCTCGACCACCAGATCGTCGACCGCGTAGCCCGGCCCACGGTCGATGACATCCAGCGACAGGATGTCCGCGCCCACCGAACCGAGCGCTACCGCCAGCGATCCCAGGGCGCCCGGGCGGTCTTCGAGTTGGACCCGCAACAGATATGAAGGCACAGGCAACACTGTCGCATAGCGGGTCGGGGCCAGCACTTCGGCGCCGGGCCGGGCACACCGTCTAGGCTTTTCGCTCGTGTCCCAGATCTCTCGAGACGAGGTGGCCCATCTGGCCCGGCTGGCCCGGCTGGCGTTGACCGACGCCGAACTGGACAGTTACGCGAGCCAGCTCGACGCCATCTTGACCCACGTCAGCGCGATCCAGGCCGTCGACGTCACCGGGGTCGAACCCACCGACAATCCGCTTAAGGACGTCAACGTCACCCGCGCCGACGAGGTCGGGCCGTGCCTGACCCAGGAGGAGGCGCTGGCCGCGGCGCCCAAAGCCGTCGACGGCCGGTTCGCCGTCCCGCAGATCTTGGGGGAAGAGCAGTGAGCGAGGTGATCCGGTCCGACGCCGCCACGCTGGCTGCCGCGATCGCCGCCAAGGAGCTGTCCTCGGTCGAGGTCACCCAGGCTCACCTGGACCAGATCGCTGCCACCGACGCGCGCTACGGGGCGTTTTTGCACGTCGCCGCCGATGAGGCGCTGGCCGCGGCGGCCGCCGTCGATGCGGCGCTGGCCGCCGGGGAGACGCTGCCGTCCCCGCTGGCCGGGGTGCCGCTGGCGCTCAAGGACGTGTTCACCACCACCGACATGCCCACCACCTGCGGGTCGAAGATCCTGGAGGGCTGGCACGCGCCGTACGACGCCACCGTGACGGTGCGGTTGCGCGCGGCCGGCATCCCGATCCTGGGCAAAACCAACATGGACGAGTTCGCGATGGGCTCGTCGACGGAGAACTCCGCCTACGGGCCGACCCGCAACCCGTGGGATGTCGAGCGGGTGCCCGGCGGCTCCGGCGGCGGCAGCGCCGCCGCGCTGGCGGCGTTTCAGGCACCGCTGGCCATCGGCACCGACACCGGCGGCTCGATCCGTCAACCCGCCGCGCTGACCTCCACCGTCGGGGTCAAACCCACCTATGGCACGGTGAGCCGCTACGGGCTGGTGGCGTGCGCGTCGTCGCTGGACCAGGGCGGCCCGTGCGCGCGCAGCGTGCTGGACACCGCGCTGCTGCATGCGGTGATCGCCGGGCACGACGCGCGGGACTCCACCTCGGTGACCGCGGCGGTGCCCGATGTGGTGGCGGCCGCGAAGGCCGGGGCGGCCGGGGACCTGCGCGGGCTGCGCATCGGGGTGGTGCGCCAACTGCACAGCGGCGAGGGCTATCAGGCCGGGGTGCTGGCGTCGTTCAACGACGCCGTGCAGCAGTTGACCGCGCTGGGCGCCGAGGTCACCGAGGTGGACTGCCCCAACTTCGAGCACGCGTTGAGCGCCTACTACCTGATCCTGCCCTCGGAGGTGTCGTCCAACCTGGCCCGCTTCGACGCGATGCGGTTCGGGCTGCGGGTCGGCGACGACGGCAGCCACAGCGCCGAGGAAGTGATGGCGGCGACCCGGGCCGCCGGGTTCGGCCCGGAAGTCAAGCGGCGCATCATGATCGGCACCTACGCGCTGTCGGCCGGCTACTACGACGCCTACTACAACCAGGCGCAGAAGGTGCGCACCCTGATCGCCCGCGACCTGGACGAGGCGTACAAGTCCGTCGACGTGCTGGTGTCGCCGGCCACCCCGACCACCGCGTTCCGGCTGGGGGAGAAGGTCGACGATCCGCTGGCGATGTACCTGTTCGACCTGTGCACGCTGCCGCTGAACCTGGCCGGGCACTGCGGGATGTCGGTGCCGTCCGGGCTGTCACCGGACGACGGGTTGCCGGTGGGGTTGCAGATCATGGCGCCGGCGCTGGCCGACGACCGGCTCTACCGGGTGGGTGCGGCCTACGAAGCCGCCCGCGGCGCGCTGCCGGTCGCCCCTACCCTGTAGCGCGCCGAGATCGACGTTAGCGCGAAAAAGTCCGAGTGGACCGCTCGCTAACGTCGATCTCGACGCCAGCAACCCGGCAAGATAGGGCTATGCGGATCGGAGTGCTTACCGGCGGCGGCGACTGCCCTGGGCTTAACGCGGTCATTCGAGCGGTGGTGCGCACCTGCGACGCCCGGTACGGCTCCACGGTGGTCGGGTTCCAGGACGGCTGGCGCGGCCTGCTGGAAAACCGGCGCATCCAGCTGTATAACGACGACCGCAACGACCGGCTGCTGGCCAAGGGCGGCACCATGCTGGGCACCGCTCGGGTGCATCCGGACAAACTGCGCGCCGGCCTGGAGCAGGTCAAGCAGACGCTGGACGACAACGGCATCGACGTGCTGATCCCGATCGGCGGCGAGGGCACGTTGACCGCGGCGCACTGGCTGTCCGAGGAGAATGTGCCGGTTGTCGGCGTGCCCAAGACGATCGACAACGACATCGACTGCACCGACGTCACTTTCGGCCACGACACCGCGCTGACGGTGGCCACTGAGGCCATCGACCGGCTGCATTCCACCGCCGAATCCCATCAGCGGGTGATGCTGGTCGAGGTGATGGGCCGGCACGCAGGCTGGATCGCACTGAACGCCGGGCTGGCCTCCGGCGCGCACGCGACGCTGATCCCCGAGCAGCCGTTCGACGTCGAAGAGGTGTGCCGGCTGGTCAAGAAGCGGTTCCAGCACGGCTCCTCGCATTTCATCTGTGTGGTCGCCGAAGGCGCCAAACCGGCGCCGGGATCCATGGCGCTGCGGGAGGGCGGCATCGACGAATTCGGCCATGAACGGTTCACCGGGGTGGCCGCCCAGCTGGCGGTGGAAATCGAGAAGCGGGTGAAAAAGGACGTGCGGGTCACGGTGCTGGGTCACGTGCAGCGCGGCGGCACCCCGACCGCCTACGACCGGGTGCTGGCCACCCGGTTCGGGGTCAACGCCGCCGACGCCGCCCATGCCGGTGAGTACGGGATGATGGTGTCGCTGCGCGGGCAGGAAATCGACCGGGTCCCGCTGGCCGACGCGGTGCGCCAGCTCAAGCTGGTGCCGCAGAGTCGCTACGACGACGCCGCCGCATTCTTCGGGTAGACCCGTCACTCGGACGCCGGTTCGTGTTCACCTGCGTGTCACGAATGTTTCACGCAATCAAGAACATTGACCGGCTTGCGGGCCTGAGCGCCGGTGTTACGGTCAAACATATGCGGCACCGCGATCCTTATTGCGGAGTACTTGAGCACCGCGCCGAGTCCGGGCAACAACCCGGTCGGCCGACGCGCGAGCACCCGTCACCCGAGGCCGTGACGCGGCCCCATGGCCGCGACGATCCGGCCAATCCGCCGGGGTCGGATCGGGTCACGACGCCGATCGTGGTCGCGCCCCGCCGGCGGATGCCCGGCGTGGCGGCCCGCGACGCGCAGGAGGCGGCGCGCGCCCGCGTCCAGGCCGGGTGGCGAGAACGGGTTTCCCGGGTCCCGGGTATCAAGCTGGGGCCGGGCAAAGCCCGGCTTTACGAACTCCAGTTGCGGGATCGGATCCGGGCGTCGGTGGAGACCGTGTTCCCCGTCGCGGTTTTCAACCTGAAGGGCGACGTCGGCACCACCACGGTGGTGGAGGCGCTGGGCTCCACCTTCGCCGACGTGCGCGGGGACCGGGTCATCGCGGTGGACCTCGACGCCGGCGACCTCGCCGACCGACACGGCGGCCGCAGCCCGCTGGGCCTATTCGACTTGGTCACCGCCGGCACCGCCACGCAGTATCTCGATGTGCGGGCCCACACCCACATGAATGCCTCGGGGCTGGAAGTGCTCGGCGCCGGCAACGACGGACACCGGGCACGACGCGTCGAACGCGACGATTTTGCCAAAGTGTTCGAGAAGTTGCGCCATCACTACTCGGTGGTATTGACCGACTGCAGCAAGACCCTGCGGTCCGGTGTGGTCCAGGCTGCGTTGCGGCGATCCCGGGCCATCGTCGTGGTCAGCAGCGCCGCTATCGACGCGATCACACGAACCAGAACTACCCTAGATTGGTTGCGCAACAACGGATATCAGTATCTGCTCGAGTCGATGGTGCTGGCGATCAACCAAACCGAGGCAGGAAAGCCCGATGCCGCGGTCGGCGCCGAACTCGAGAAGATATCTCGGCAGTTCCCGGGCGCGCGGTTCGTCGTGCTCCCGTTCGATCGGCACCTCGCGGAGGACAGCGGGCTCATGCTGGAGCGGTTGAGCAAGGAGAGCAGGCGCGGCTACCTGGAGTTGGCGGCCACGCTGGCCGATCTGTATCCCGCGGGCTGATCACAGATCGCCCAGGTCATCGGGCACGTCGACGGCGTACTGCTGGAGCACCTCCAGGCTCACCACCTCGAGGGTGCGTTCGTGGGTGGCGGCCAGCACCACCGGCGCCGCGTAGCCGTCCAGGTGGGCACGCAACCAGTTGGCCGCGGTGACGCACCAGCGATCGCCGGGCGTGAGGCCGGGAAACTGGTACGCGGGCATCGGCGTGGACAGGTCGTTGCCGATCGAGCGCTGGTGCTGCAGGAACTCGCCGGTCACCACCGCGCAGATGGTGTGCAGGCCGAGATCCTCCGGCCCCGTCGAGCAACAGCCGTCGCGGTAGAAGCCGGTGACCGGATCGGTGCCGCACGGTTCCAGCGGGCCACCGAGCACATTGCGATCGGGCATTGGGTCGATGGCCCCCTCATCGGTTTGCGTTGGAGCGAATAGTAGCGAGTTACCGTGTGGCATGGCCGACCGCACACGGGATCTGCTCTGGGCCGACGTCGCGGACATCTACCGGGGTATCTGTGCGCACCCGTTTGTCACCGGGCTCACCGACGGGACGTTGGGTCACGACCGGTTTCGCTACTACGTCGTGCAGGACGGCCACTATCTGCGCGGCTATGCGCGGGCGCTGGCGGTGTGCGCGGCCAAAGCGCCCGGCGAGACGGAGTTGGCGATGTTCGCCGAACACGCCAGCGCCGCGATCGCCGCTGAGCAGCAGCTGCACGCCGAACTACTCGCGGCGCTGGGCTTGGACGCCGACGAGGCGGCGTCGCTGCCCATCACACCGGCCACCCAGGCCTACGTCAGCTACTTGCTGGCCACCGTCTACGGGGGTTCCTACGCCGAGGCCGTCGCCGCCGTACTGCCCTGCTACTGGATCTACGCCCGGGTGGGTGAACACCTGCAGGTTGCCGGCTCGGATGATGCGCTGTATCAGCGGTGGATCGACATGTACGCGGGGCAGGAGTACCAGGCCGTGGTTACCGCGGTGCTGGAGGTCACCGACCGGATCGGCGCCCGGGCGTCGCAGCGGGAGCTGGCGTTGATGCGTCGGCACTTCCACACCACGGCGCGTTATGAGTGGATGTTCTGGGATGCCGCCTACCGGTTGGAGGGCTGGCCGGTGTGAGGGGCGGCGATGGGCCCCGTTACTCGGATGCGTCGTTGTCGTTGGTGTCGCCGGTCAGCCTGGTCAGCAGGTTGGTGATCTGGGTGAGCCCGGTCGCGGTGGCATCCAGCCGTCCACGTATTTCGACGAACCCGTCGTTCATCTGCGTGCGCAGGTCGGTGAAGTCGTTGCGCATGGCGTTGAAGCTGGCCGTAGTGGCCTGCCGGAAATCACGCATTTCCCCACGCAGATCGCGCACTTCTCCCCGCATTTCTTCCCGCAGATCGCGGATCTCGCCCCGCATCTCTTCGACGTCGCGATCGGCACCGCCGGCCAGCACCCGTGCGGCTGCCGCGTCCTGCTTGGTGTGCTGCAACTGCTGGGCCAGTTCGCCGACCCGCGTCTCCAGCGCGCTCACCCGGCTTTCCAGGTCACCGGAATCCTCGGTCACGTTGGGAAGCGTACCGAGGTTCGGCTCCGCTCACCGCCGGCTGTGCACAGTCGGGCTGTCGGTACTGACTTAGGCCGAGTTTGCGCCCCCGGCGAACCAGGCGGTGCGGACGGTGCGGGTCTGCGGCGGCGGGTAGTCGGTGGTGGCGCTGTCGGTGGGACCGCCGCTCGGATCACCTGCTGAGCGTAACCACGGTTCGGTGCCCCGACGGCCGCTGATCGCCGCCGAATAGACTCGCGGCATGACCACCGCCGCCGCCGACCTGATGGACTACGACGACGTCATCGCCCGCTTCGACCCCGTGCTGGGTTTGGAAGTGCACGTCGAGCTGTCCACCGCCACCAAGATGTTCTGCGGCTGCGCCACCACCTTCGGCTCCGAACCCAACACCCAGGTGTGCCCGGTCTGCCTGGGGCTGCCCGGGTCACTGCCGGTGCTCAACGCCGCGGCCGTCGAATCGGCGATCCGGATCGGGCTGGCGCTGAACTGCGAGATCGTGCCGTGGTGCCGGTTCGCCCGGAAGAATTACTTCTACCCGGACATGCCGAAGAACTATCAGATCTCGCAGTACGACGAACCCATCGCGATCAACGGCTACCTTGACGTGCCGCTGGAGGACGGTTCGAGCTGGCGGGTGGACATCGAGCGCGCCCACATGGAAGAGGACACCGGCAAGCTGACCCACCTGGGCAGTGAGACCGGCCGCATCGAGGGCGCCACCGAGTCGCTGATCGACTACAACCGCTCCGGGGTGCCGCTGATCGAGATCGTCACCAAGCCGATCGTCGGTGCGGGCGAGCGCGCCCCGCAGATCGCCCGAGCCTATGTGACCGCGCTGCGGGATCTGTTGCGCGCGTTGGGGGTGTCCGACGTGCGGATGGACCAGGGCTCGATGCGGTGCGACGCCAACGTGTCGCTCAAGCGGACGGGCGCCACCGAGTTCGGCACCCGCACCGAGACCAAGAACGTCAACTCGCTCAAGAGCGTGGAGGTGGCGGTCACCTACGAGATGCGGCGCCAGGCCGCCGTGTTGACCTCCGGTGGCCGGGTGACCCAGGAGACCCGGCACTTTCATGAGTCCGGCTACACCAGCCCGGGTCGCACCAAGGAGACCGCCGAGGACTACCGCTATTTCCCCGAACCCGACCTGGAGCCGGTGGCGCCCAGCGCGGAGCTGGTGGAGCGGCTGCGCGCGACCATTCCGGAGCTGCCGTGGTTGGCGCGCAAGAAGATTCAGCAGGAGTGGGACATCTCCGACGAGGTGATGCGGGATCTGGTCAACAACGGGGCGGTGGAGCTGGTCGCGGCCACCGTGCAGCACGGCGCCGCCAGCAAGGACGCCCGCGCGTGGTGGGGAAACTTCTTGGTGCAAAAGGCCAACGAGGCCGGGGTGCAACTCGATGAGCTGGCGATCACGCCCAAGCAGGTCGCCGAGGTGGTGGCGCTGGTCGATGCGGGCAAGCTGTCCAACAAGCTGGCCCGCCAGGTGGTCGAAGGGGTACTGGCCGGTGAGGGCGAGCCCGAGCAGGTGATGACCGCCCGCGGCCTGGCGGTGGTGCGCGACGACTCGCTGATCCAGGCCGCCGTCGACGAGGCGCTGGCCGCCAACCCCGATATCGTCGAGAAGATCCGCGGCGGCAAGGTGCAGGCCGCGGGCGCCATCGTCGGTGCGGTGATGAAGGCCACCAAGGGTCAGGCCGACGCCGCCCGGGTGCGCGAGTTGGTGCTGGCCGCCTGCGGGTGACGGTCTAGCCGACGTCCGTCCAGACTGGCGCACCGCGCGCTAAACACTCCACGATGTTGGAAGGATTGGTTCGGCGGCTTCGTCGGGCTGCGGCGCGACGTCGACGGGCGGCACAGATTCACCTAGTTTGCTCGCCCTCTCGCGGGCGGTTGCTGAGGCCGCGACGGCCCAACAGCAAGTGACCCCCTGCAGCGAGGGGGCCACTTGCCGTGTGTGGATCGTTGAGCGGATTTAGAACAGCATCGACAAGATGTCCAGTGGCATGCCGCTGCCGGACCAGCCGATGTCCATCGCAATGGACTGGGCCAACTCCACCATGGACGCAATCGGTCCGACTGGGTCGCCAGCAAAGAGGGGTAGGTCGGCGCCCAGCAAACTGGCGGTCACCCCGATGGCGTCGAAGAGCGAACCGCCCGGGCTAAGCAGCCCGCCGAAGTCCAGCGGAAGCGATGTGAGGGATGCGTCGAGCCCAAAAATGTCTATGGACGGCAATGTGATCCCCAACTGTGCCAATAGCGGTACCAGATCAACTGGGCCATAGCCGTTGAGGAACGCGTTGGTGATGTTGGCCGGCATGTCGACCAGATCCTGGAGTGCCGTCATTGGGTCGCTGCTGCTCAGGGCGTCGACAATGCCGGTGACATCACTGCCGAACTGCAGCGCCGGGCTGAGCATGGTGCCGATACTGCCCCAGAGAACTCCGCTGGCGGGCGAAGCCGAGAAAGAAAGCAGGTCCAGGACTAGTGGTTGGAGATTCTCATCAGTGATGAGGGTTGGGATCAGTTGTTGGAAGATGTCGAACCACGGTGCATGGGTGCTATCGAGGGACGGATAGATGAAATCGGCAGGATTATCCGGCAGGAACGGCTCGAACGGGGCGCCGAACGCGGCCTGGAGGTTGTGGAAGATCTCGGTCGGAACATTCGCGATGCTGGCCGGGTCCTTGACGAACTCTTCGAGGTAACCGATCTGGTTCGCGAGGACCTGCTGGGCCACCGGGAACGGGGCAGCCGAGAAGTGATCCCAGATGTCGGTGGCGTTGGTCGAGGCCGTCTGAAGGACGCTCTCCCAAGTTCCGATGGGGTCGAAGTCGCCGGCGGCGGTGAGCTGGATGTCGGGCACCTGAATGTCGGGCAGTTGCGCCGCGGTCACCGGGGTGACCGCGATCAGGCTGGCACCGGCCAGGGCGACCCCGGCGGTAACCCAGGGGCGGGGAGCGATTTGCTGCACGGCTATCTCCTTCGGTGGCATCTGTGTGTTATCGGCATCACAGCTAGCGGTAACGCTACCTGATAGTAAGTTAAGGGCCTTCAGGTGGGTCCAAGAAACCGGACGAAACTTCCGAAACGAGAGGTTGGTGGTTGTATCGGAGCCAGGGTCGCCCCCGATGCGAGCGCCGAGCCTCGGGGTCTGGGCATTCTGACAACCCATGACCTGAGAGCTGCCTGAAGATGATCAGGAAGCTCCTATGTGGCCGAGGCCAGTAAGGCGGCGCCGTGGTGGCAGGAGTCTGGGGGACGGAGATTCCCCGGCGGTGCGTTACCGCAGCTCAGCGCGGCCGCACCGCAAAGGCCGCCACCTCGACGCCCCATGCAGCCAACGCGGCGCGCCGCATCGCCGCGGGGTCCCCGGTGGTGACGAACGTCCGCTCGGCCGGCCGCGATGCACGGCGGGCCTGCGGATAGCGATCGGCGACTCCGGCAGCCAACCGCTGCACCGGGTCGACCAGCAGCGCATCCGGCAGCACATCCGAAAACCAGCGGCGTGCGGCGGGGTAGTGGGTGCAGGCCAGCACGAGGGCCTGCACCCCCCGCAACGGGGCGAGAATCCGGGTCAGGTCGGCGCGAAACTCCGCCGAACCGGCCCGGCCGGCCTCGATATGCGCCGACAGCGGCTGGGCCACCCGCGACAGCACCACCCGACCCGGGCGGGTCAGCCCGCGCCGGTAGTGGCCGGCGGCGATGGTGCGCCGCCCGCCGATCACCCCGACCCTGGCCACCGCATCGGGCACCGACGCCACCCCGCAGTCGATGATGCCGTGCACCGGAATCGCCGCGGCGCCAAGATGTCCCACCACCGTGCTGGCGGCGTTACAGGCCAACACGGCCTCGCTGGCGCCCATCTCGGCCAGCCGGTCGAGCACGGCGGACAACCGCGCGGTCAGCTCACCGGTCCGCATCCGCCCGTAGGGAAGCGCCCCGGAATCCGACCAGTACAGCACCGGCAGCCCGGGCGCCACCCGGTCCAGCGCTTGCACCAACCCGATCCCGCCGATACCCCAATCGACGACGCCCAGCGCGGTCATGGGTAGCTGAGCGGCTCGGTGCGCCCCTTGGCCAGCGGCCCCGAATCGAACGCCACCACCCGCTGCGACAACGTCGTCGTCAACAGGTCGAGCTCCCGGCCCGGAAACCGGCTGGAGAAATACCACCGATATTCGTGTTCGGCGCGGATCGGGTTGTGCCGCAGCATCTCCTGCCAGTCCGGGTGGCCGGTGAGGGTGGCCAGGTGGGCGGCGAAACCCGGCCGGCGGCGCGGGGCCCGCCAGTGCGCGACCGCGGAGCGGGCCAGCGTGCCCAGCTCCGACCAACGCACCGGCCGCTCGACCATGTCCACCACCCACAGCCGGCCGCCGGGGGCCAGGACCCGCCGGATCTCGGCCATGATCGGGTCCCAGTCCAGGTACCGAAACGACAGGAACGACACCACCACATCGACGTGGTTGTCCGGCAGATCCAGGGTCGGGCCGTCGACCCGGGCGAACCGCAATCGGTCGCCGGTGCGCGCCTCGGCGTGGGCCAGCATCTGCGCGGAACTGTCCACCCCGATCCCGGTGTCGAGATGGCCGTCGTCGTCCAGGGCGCGCAGCAACGCGCCGTTGCCGCAGCCGATGTCGAGGATCCGCAGCGGCCGGCCGAATTCGGCACGGGCGCCCGCGGCGCGGTCGGTGACCCAACACCACTCGCGTTCGCGGACCCGGATATCGGCGTAGGCGCGGTCGTAGAGCGCGGCCACCCGATCATAGGAGCGGTCCGGTTGCGTTGCGGTGGGCCGGCATTCGACCAGCGGCTCAGCCGCGCTGCCGAGATACTTGCGGACGGATCCGATCCAGCCGTGCGACTTCTTACCCGGCGTGGCGATCAGATAAAGCTTCGGGCGGGCCTCCGGTTGGCGACCCGCCCACGCGAAATGGTCTTTGCGTGCCGACACGGTGGTGTAGTTGCGGTTGCCGTAACTGGGCACCCCGAACACGTCGGCGAAGAACGGGGCGAACCAGCGTGCCGTACGGCAGGCGTGAAAATAGGCTCGCCCGGTGGGGGAGAACGGAATCGGCATCGCCCGCCACTCGTGTGGTGAGAACTGTTCGGGCCAGTCGGTGGAGCCGAACATCGGGCCGTACAGGCCGGCGTGGCTGATCAGGTGCAACTGGTCGATCGCCCGCCCGGCATCGGCCAGCCGGGCCAGCTCGGCGACGAACTCGCTTTTGTGGTGCACGCCGGCGACGACCACCTCGGCGTCGGGATGCGCGTCGGCCAATTCGCGGGCCAGGGTGGCCGCCGCCGTCGCGAACTCCGCCGAGCCGCCGCGGTAGCGGGTGGTGTAGGCGACCCAGATCACCGGGACCGCAGTGTGTTTGGGTGCGATGTCGGCGAACGGCAGGCGCGGGTGGTCCCCGGCGGGAATCCAGGCACCGTAGTCGCCGACCAGGTCCAACGCCTCGGCGCGGCCCAGATCGAACACCCGCATCCGGGTCGGTGGCGGGCTGTAGCAATGCAGGGATAATCCCGTCGCGCCGGCCGTCATATCGTGGATCACGTCGGGGGTAATCGGAATCGGCGCGCCCTCGGCCCGCACCGTTGCCGTGACGGGCACCAGGCGCGGACCGTTCCAACCGAACCGCCGCTCGTCGAAGTCGCCCTCGACCGCGACGACGAATCCGCCGGACCCGCCGTGGTCGTGCGGTGCGCAGCTGCGCCCCGGACGCCACCGGGCGATCATGATCTCGACGCGGTCGTCGGCGCGCAGGATGGTGCGCGAGTAGGGCTGGTCCGGGCCGGGCGCGCTGGCCAGCGCCGCCAACGCCGGCCGGGCGCCGGCCACCCGAGCCAGCAGACCAGGTCCGGGGAGATCGCCACGCGCCGCCGTGCCGGCCAACGCGTCCAGTAGCGGAGCCACCGCGTCGATCCCGGCGCGCGCATCGACAAGCAACTGGCTCACCATCGTTCCCCCGAGTCTGGTGGGCCGCGCTCCCCCAAGCGCGGCCCACTGCATCCGATCCTAAGGGCGCCCAATGGGGCGAAAACGCACCAATTTCAGGCCGCCGCGCTGCGGCCGTCGTCGAACGTGCACTGGTGGCGGGATTTCGGCCCAAATGCCGCCCTCAGCGCACGCTCGGCGCAAGGGGTGGGCCAGCCCGGCGCGATCAGGTCTTGTCGTCGTTGCTGCGCGGGAAGCCGCCGCCGCCCGCCGACAGCAACGGGAAGACCACGTCGTCGAGTTTTTCGGCGTCGCCGAAGCTCTTGTTCACCGTCGCGCCCCACAGGTTGCCGTCCGGGGCCAGCGCGATCGCCCAGGCATGCTTGTGGACGTCGTTGTCGCGCAACACCTCGGGTTCGCTGGTGACCGCGCCGGTGCCCGGCGCCAGTCGCACCGCCACCGTCTGCTTGGTGTTGACCAGGTTGACCAACACGGTGCCGTCCAACGCCGCGCAGCCGCCCACCCCGGGCTTGTCCGGCCACGTCCACACCGTCGAGGTCTGCGACTCCTTGGTGATGCGCTGCAGCCGATCCCCGGCGGGGGTGCGGTCGGTGATGTAGAGCGAACCGTCAACCGGATCGATGCACATGCCACCGCCGGCGCCCATCCCGGTCAGTGCCGTGGTCGGCGGCGCCTGGTCGATGGTGGTGGGTTGCTCGATCCGCAGCACCTTGCCGGCACGCGATCCGGGGTCGGCCGCGGCGGCGGGGTCGCCGGCGTCACCGGTGAGCACCACCAGGGTGGTGCGGCTAGTGAAGATCAGCGCACCGGAATTCCCGGTGGCCCCCTTGGGGATCCCGGTCAGGATGTCTTTGGGGGTATCGCCGTCGGCGATTCGGATGACCCGGTTGTCGGTGGGCGTGCTGATGTAGGCATACATCAGCCGGTCCTGCGAATAGGTCGGCGAGCGCACAATGTCCAGCAAGCCGCCGTCGCCGGACGGGTCCACCCCGATGACGGTCTTGACCTTCGGCTCGGCGCTCAGCGAGATCTCCTTGATGGCGCCGGTGGTCCGCTCGGCGACCAGCGCCGACTTGCTGTCGCCGAGCATGATCAGCCCGCTGGTGCTCTCCAGGCAGCCCTGCATGACGTTCGGTGCCGGGCACTGTTTGGGGAACGGGGTGGCCGGCAGCGGCGGCGGCGGGGGAGGCGTCGAGCTGGCGGGGGGTTTGCGTTGCGGTTCGGTGGTGAAAGGTTCCGACTGGGCGTCGTTGAAATGCGCGCAGCCGGTCAACACCAGCAACCCCGCGCACCCCACGACGGCCACCCGTCGAACCGCCCCGCGCATCCGCATGCCCGCCAGATTACGGACACCGCGGGTCGGCCCGCCAGGATGGCCGTCCTAACCGCCGAGGCCGGCCCGTCGCGGCGGCCCTGGCACCCGGCGCGGATTTGCCGGTGAAAGCGCCGCTCAAATCCCCAATCCAGCCCCCGATGCCCTTACCCTGACAAGGGTGACCAGCCAAGCGCACGACTCACCCTGGCAGCGACCGGACGGTTCGGCGCCGCCGAACGCGGGACGCCCCGGCTCGGCAAGCCTGGTCGATCCCGAGGATGACCTGCCCTCGGCCGACTACGGGGGCGATTTCGAGACCACCACGATCCCGCCCTACGACTCCCGCAATGGCGGCAGCACCGGGTTCAGCCTGCTCGGCGACTCCGAGCCGCTGCCGTATGTGCAGCCGCAATCCAGTGGCCGGCACGCCGCGCTGGGGCCGGCCGAGATCGACCCGAACGACGATGAGCGCTACGGTCCCGTCGACCGCCGCGGTACCCAAGACCTGGGATTGTTGCTGCTGCGCCTGGGGTTGGGTGCGCTGCTGGTCGTGCACGGCTTGCAGAAACTGTTCGGCTGGTGGGGTGGGCAGGGGCTGACCGGGTTCAAGAACTCGCTGTCCGACACCGGCTACCAGTACGCCGACATCCTCAGCTACGTCGCTGTCGGCGGCCAGATCGTCGCCGGGGTGCTGCTGGTGCTGGGGTTGTTCACCCCGGTGGCCGCCGCCGGGGCGCTGGCCTACCTGCTCAACGGGGTGCTGGCCGCGGCCTCGGCGCACGGCGGTGTGCGCCATCTGGCGTTCTTCCTGCCCGACGGGCAGGAATACCAGATCACCTTGATCGCGATCGCCGCCGCCCTCGTGTTGACCGGACCCGGCAAGTACGGGTTCGACGCCGGGCGCGGCTGGGCGCGCCGCCCGTTCATCGGGTCGTTTATCGCGCTGCTGCTCGGCATCGGCGGCGGCATCGCGCTGTGGGTGCTGCTCAACGGCGCCAACCCGCTGAGCTAACCGTTCAGGCGTACGGGTTGGGGACCCGACCCCCGCTGGCTTCGGTCAGCTGCGGCAGCGTGGCGAAGCTGACCGCCGGTAAGCGCAGTTCATCGCCGCTGGTGAGGCGGGCGCGGGCCCAGGAACCCTTGGTGAACCGCAGCCCCTCGATGTCCTCCCAGCGCACCGACCGGCTGCCCAGCAGGCTGCGGACGGTCACGCCGCGGTGATCGGCGACGGTGCGCAGCCGGATGATCAACGCCGACAGCAGCACCGGGATCACCAGCAGCGGCGCCGTCGCCGGCCAGGTCAGCACCGGGATCAGCAAGCCCAGCGCCACAAAGCCGACCGCGAAGTGCGCCATCGGGGAAATCTTGATCACCGCGGATGCGGGTGAGCTAGCGGCCACCTGGGCATCATGTCATCGCCGGTTGCGGGCACCGCGTTGAGATTGCGGGGAGGGCTGCGGCCGAGCCCCTTGGATTCAAGCGGTGGCTGCAACGAATGTGGACGGGTTTGAGAGTAGTCGCTCGAGTTCTTCGGCGGGTGTTCGC